>NZ_JASKYR010000629.1:0-4883 GCF_041028215.1 Streptomyces flavofungini | reverse complement strand
GTCCCCGGACGCGTTCTCGCCCGGCCGCCCGCTTGCGCCTGCGGTGGTGTCGACGGCCACCGCCTTGCAGCCGCCCACCAGGGCGAGCACCGCCACGACGGCGGCCCCCGCGCCGACCGCACGCCCGCCGACCGCGCGCCTCCCGACCGCACGCCCGTCGGCCGCACGCCCGCCGACCGCACTCCTGCCGACCGTTCCCTCGCCCATCACGCGCCCCCAAGGGTCACCCGGACACCACATCTGGAAGTGTTTCCCGCTCCGCCAAGAGTGACGCCTCCGCCGCGAAACGGTGAGCGGGCGTGCGCCACATGTCACTGACCTGAATCCGGTGTGACGCCACAGCGCCCCACGCGTCCGCTGACCGGACACCGTGCGCCCGAAGTCGTACGTCCGTGCGAGACTCCCGGCATGCTGGGTGTCACCGATCTTCCGACCTACCTCGCGGGCCTCGCCCTGATCATTCTGCTGCCGGGGCCGAACTCGCTGTACGTGCTCTCCGTCGCGGCGCGGCGGGGGATACGCACCGGTTATACCGCCGCCGCGGGAGTCTGGTGCGGCGACACGGTCCTGATGACGCTTTCGGCGGCCGGAGTGGCCTCGCTGCTCCAGGCCAACGCGGTGCTGTTCGGGATCGTGAAGTACGCGGGCGCCGGGTATCTGACCTGGCTCGCGTTCGGGATGATGCGGGCCGCCGCCGCCCTGTGGCGGTCGCGGCACGAGCGCGCGGCGGGCCTCGGCGCGCGGACGGAGGCGGCGGAGGGCGCGGGCGCCGCCGAGCGGCCCTTCCGCAGGGCGCTCGTCATCAGCCTGCTCAATCCGAAGGCGATCCTGTTCTTCATCGCCTTCTTCGTGCAGTTCGTCGATCCGGGCTACGCCTACCCGGCCCTCTCCTTCGTGGTCCTCGGCGCCTTCGCGCAGGTCGCCAGCTTCCTCTATCTCACCGCCCTGATCTTCGGCGGCACCCGGCTCGCCGCCGCGTTCCGCCGCCGCAAGCGGCTCTCGGCGGGAGCCACCACGGCGGCGGGCGCGCTGTTCCTCGGCTTCGCGGTGAAGTTGTCGCTCAGCAGCGTCTGAGGTCCGGACGGGCCGGACCACGGCACCTCAGTGGTGCCAGGCCGTACCGCCGACGTTGTGGATCATGCGTTGCAGGACCTTGAGCGCCCGGACGTACTCGTCGTCCGTGATGCCCTCATGGATCTCCGCGCGCACCTTCTTCTGCCGCTCGGCCGCCCGGGACCGCAGCGCGTGTCCCTCGTCGGTGAGCGCGATGCGGCCCGCGGCGTCCTCGGTGATCAGGCCGCGGTCGTGCAGGGCGCCGATGTCGTGCAGCAGGGCGCCGTCGCCGGTGTCGAGGTAGCCCCGCAGGAGCGTCACGACCTCGGTGCGGTCGCGGCCGTCCCGGGCGTCCGCGAGCTGCGCGAGGACCCACCACTGGGGCTGGGTGAGGCCGAGCTCGGCGAGGTGGGCGCGGATGTGGTGGACCACGGCGGAGCCCGCGGCCGAACTCCAGTAGCCGATGGGCTGGTCGACGAGGGCGGTGTCGGAGTGGGAGTACGTGAAGGTCGTCATGCGGCCGAACGTAGGACCTCGACCTCGCTTCAGGTCAAGGGGCGCTCAGGCACGCCGTCCCGCGCGGTGAGCCACGCCCCCGCGTACTCCCGCAGGCCCTCCATGTCCTCTCCCGCCCAGCCCACGTATCCGTCCGGCCGGATCAGGAAGCAGCCCTTGCCGTACGGCTCGTAGGACGGAATCCGGTGTACGTGGACCAGGTCGCCGTTCAGCCGGGGCGGCTCGCCGTCGACGCCGACCGCGAGGAGCGTGAAGTGCGGGCCCCGGAAGGCGTCGAACAGCGTCTGCCCGCCCTGGGGGCCGTACGGGCCGTCCGGTGCGCGGTCGCCCGCCCGGAGCGCGTCCTCCGGGAGGTTCTCGCGGGTCTCCACGGCCAGGGACGACGCGCGGTAGCCGATGCCGAGCTGCCGGGTGGCGGCGCCGCGCCGGGCCTCGCCGCGGTGGATGCGGGTGGAGAGGCCGAGCATGGCGGCGGCGTTGGGCAGCCGCTCCTCCTCATAGGTGTCGAGCAGGGACTCCGGCGCGCCGTGCCGCAGGACCGCGCCCAGCTTCCAGCCCAGGTTGTAGGCGTCCTGGACGCTCGTGTTCAGGCCCTGGCCGCCCGCGGGCGAGTGGACGTGCGCGGCGTCCCCGGCCAGGAGGACGCGGCCCTCGCGGAAGCGGTCGGCGAGCGCCGCGCGCGGCCGGAAGGCTGAGGCCCAGAGCAGGTCGGTCACGTTCTCGGCGGCGAGGTGGGTCCGGGCGGCGACGGCCTCGCGTACGCCCTGGAGCGAGGTGTCCGGTGCCGCCGCGCCCGCCGGGAACTGCGCGGTCAGCTGGAAGCAGTCCGTGCCGGGCAGCGGGCAGGCCGCCGCGAAGAGACCGTCGTCCCCCTCGGACGGGAACATGTGCCAGTTGTCGCGGTCGAGCCCCGTCAGGCGCACGTCGGCCACCAGGACCGGCTTCGGGTCGACCGTCTCGCCCGCCATGGTGATGCCGAGCGCCCGGCGCAGCCCGGAGCGTCCGCCGTCGGCCGCCACCGCGTACGCCGCGCGGACCGTGCCGCCTGTCGACAGCGTGGCGGTGACCCCGTCCGGGTCCTGGGCGAGCTCCGTCACGGCCCAGCCGAACGCGACGTCGCCGCCGAGCTCCCGGAGCCGGGCGAGGAGCAGCTCCTGGGTGCGCCACTGGGGGAGGAGCCAGGGGCGGGGGTAGGGCGTGGCCGGTGTCGGTTCGGGCTCGTCGAACATGCGGTGCTCGCCCTGCCGCTCGCCGTCCCGCCAGACCATGCCGACCGGCGCGTGGCCGCCCGCCGCGAGGAACGCGTCGATGACACCGAGGTCGTCGAGGAGCTCCAGGGTGCGGGGCTGGATGCCCTTGCCGCGCGAGCCGGGGAAGGCGGGCGACGGGGGCTCCGCCCGCTCGACGACCAGGGCGCGCACGCCGCGCCGCGCGAGGTCGCAGGCGAGAACGAGCCCGGTCGCACCGGCGCCCACGACGAGCACGTCGGCGGTCCGCGCCGCCGCTTCCTTAACGTTGTTAAGTTCCATGGCGCAGAGAGTGCACTTAACGGTGTTAAATTGTCAAGGTGGCCACGACACGACTGGACCGGAAGACGGTCGCCCGCACCGCGCTCGACCTGCTGAACCAGACCGGGCTCGAAGGGCTGACCCTGCGCGCCATCGCCAAGGAGCTGGACGTCAAGGCGCCCGCTCTGTACTGGCATTTCAAGGACAAGCAGGCGCTGCTCGACGAGATGGCGACCGAGATGATGCGCCGGATGAGCGCCGAGTTCCTCGCCGCGCCGGACGCCGACTGGCGAACGGCGCTCACCACCTCGATGCGGGGGATGCGCGAGCACCTGCTGCGCTACCGCGACGGCGCCAAGGTCTTCAGTGGCACCCGGTACACGGACCTGTCCTACGCCGCCCCCATGGAGGCCCACCTCCGCACGCTGACCAGCGCGGGGTTCACGCCGGGAGCCGCCGCGCGCGCCTGGTCCACCGTCTACAGCTTCACCATCGGGCACGTCATCGAGGAGCAGGCGTCGGGTCCCGCCCCGGACACCGGCGAGGGCGGCTACGACCTGGCGGCCCGCGCCGAGCGGCTCGCCGACTACCCGCTCGCGGCGGCCGCGGGCGAGGAGATCTTCCGCGCCCACGACCGCGGCTTCGAGGCGGGACTCGCGGCCGTGGTCGCCGGGATCGGGGCGACGCTCGCCGCCCGGCGGGCGCAGCCGGGAGCGGCCCGCGGCCAGGAGGGGGCGGCCCGTGGCTAGGAGCGGGCGGGCGTCCTGAGCAGGCCGCCGCGGATCGCCGGGGTCAGCCGCCCCTCCACGAACCGGTTCATGAGCCACGCGAGCGCCAGCATCACGGCGACGGTCAGCCCGAACGTCGCGTACGACGGCAGGCCGAGGCCCCGGTGCAGCGCCTCGACGGTGACCCAGCCGAGGTGCTCGTGCACCAGGTAGAAGGGGTAGGTGAGGGCGCCCGCGACGGTCAGCCAGCGCCAGTCGACGCGGTCCAGGTACCCGAGCGCGATCAGGAGCACGGCCGCGAAGCCCGCCGTTACCACCGCGATGATCACCGTGGCGGACCGGTAGGAGAAGAAGTCCGGGTCCGGCGCGTGCCACAGCCCGGCGACCGCGTAGTGCTGGCCGATCAGCCAGCTCACGCCCACGATGCCCCAGGCGGTGACGTCGCGGCGGTCGCGGTGCAGGAGGTAGATGCCGATGCCGCCGATGAAGAAGGGCGCGTACTGCGGCATGAGGACCAGTTCGAGCAGCGGCTCGTCCGCGCCCTCCGCCACGGCCGCCGCGAGGGTCCACACCGCGCAGAAGAGCACCACCCGCGCGCGGCTCGCGCCCGGCAGGACGACGCAGAGCGCGAAGAGCGCGTAGAAGCGCAGCTCGGCCCAGAGCGTCCAGCAGACCCCGAGGACGCGGTCGGTGCCGAGCGGCTGCTGGAGCATGCTGAGGTTCACAAGCGCGTCGCTGGGCGAGACCGCGTCGTAGGCGACGACGGGCAGCGCGAAGACCGCCGTGACCAGGATGATCGCCGCCCAGTAGGAGGGCAGCAGCCGGGATGCCCGGGACGCGAAGAACGCGCGGAGCGGCCTGCCCCAGCCGCTCATGCTGATCACGAAGCCGCTGATCACGAAGAAGACCTGCACGCCGAGACAGCCGTAGGCGAACCACTCGGACGCGGTGGGGAACTGGACACGGGGCGAGCTGCCCCAGGCATCGGCTATCTCGCCGTCCCGGCCGCCGTAGTGGTAGGCCGCCACCATCAGGGCGGCGACCAGACGCAGCCCGTCGAGCGCGCGGAGCCGGGGCT
>NZ_JASKYR010000628.1:0-5117 GCF_041028215.1 Streptomyces flavofungini | reverse complement strand
GCTGGGGTCGGGGCCGGGGTTACAGCCACCCCCGCTGCCGCGCCTCCCGTACCGCCTCCATGCGGTTGCGCGTCCCCGTCTTGCCGATGGCGGCGGAGAGGTAGTTCCGCACCGTCGACTCCGACAGATGCAGCTTCCCCGCGATGTCGGCGACGGTCGCGCCGTCCACCGAGGCCTTCAGGACGTCGGCCTCCCGGCCGGTGAGCGGGCTCGGCCCGGCGCTGAGCGCGGCGGCGGCCAGGACCGGATCGATGACCGTCTCTCCCCGCAGCACCCGGCGGACGGCCTCGGCGAGCTCCTCGACGGGCCCGTCCTTGACGAGGAACCCGGCGGCGCCCGCCTCCATGGCGCGGCGCAGATAGCCGGGCCTGCCGAAGGTGGTGAGGATGAGGACCCGGCACTCGGGGCACTCCTGGCGCAGGTCGGCGGCGGCGTCCAGACCGCTGCGGCCGGGGAGTTCGATGTCGAGCAGGGCGACGTCCGGCCGGGCGGTCAGCGCCGCGTCCACGATCTCGTCGCCCGCGCCGACCTGCGCGACGACCGCGATGTCCTCCTCCAGGCCGAGCAGCAGGGCGAGCGCGCCCCGCATCATGCCCTGGTCCTCGGCGAGCAGGACTCTGATCATCGGGTGTGCTCCTCCTTGGCGCCCGCCGGGGCGGGGCCGGTCGCCGCGACCGGGTCGGTTCCGGTGACCGGCAGCACGGCGGTGACGCGGAATCCGGAGCGGGGCGCCGGACCCGAGGTGAGGGAGCCGCCCGCCGCCGCGAGGCGTTCGGCGAGGCCCTTCAGCCCGCTGCCGGGCGTTCCCGAGCCTACGCCGCGGCCGTCGTCCGTGATCACCAGACGGGTCTGTTCGGCGGTGCCGGTGACCTCGATCTCGCAATGCGCCGCCCGGGAGTGGCGTACGACGTTGGTGGCGGACTCGCGGACCACCCAGCCGAGCAGGGCGGCGGTCTGCGGGGCGAGCGGCGGCCCCGACTGGCGGACGACGGCGCCGATCCCGGCGGCGGTCAGCAGATCGCGGGCGCGGTCGAGTTCGGTGGCGAGGCTGCCCTCGCGGTAGCCGGTGACGGCCTCGCGGATCTCGGTGAGCGCCTGCCGCCCGACGGCCTCGATGTCGCTGACCTGGCCCAGCGCGGCGTCCAGGTCCCGGGGGGCGAGGCGGCGGGTGGCCTCCGCCTTCACGACGATCACGGAGAGGGTGTGCCCGAGGAGGTCGTGCAGGTCGCGCGAGAAGCGCAGGCGCTCCTTCTCCACGGCGGTACGGGCCAGTTCCTCGCGGGTCTCGCGCAGCTCGCGGACGGCCTCGGCCAGGGAGAGGATCGCGGCGGTGACCATGGTGGAGAGGAACGTGCCGTAGGCGACGTTGACCGCGCCCCAGCCGTCCCTGAGCCCGCCGATGACACCGGCGAGCGCGCTCAGGCCGAGGCCGGTGAGGCCGAGCCCACGCCCGCGCACGACGGCGCCCGTGGCGAGGCCGAGCAGGGGGAAGAAGAGGAGCCAGTTGCCGCCGTACCCGGCGGCGAGACCGACGGTCAGCAGCCCGAGCAGGACAAGCGCGACCCGGGTCGCGCGCGCCTCGCGGGTGTACTTGTCGAAGGCGCGGAAGGCGATGAAGACGTAGAGGGAGTTGAAGACGAGCAGCCCGGTGGCGCCGATCCAGGGGTTCGGGGTCTCGCCCTGGAGGAGGTGGGAGATCGCGCCCAGGCCCATCAGGAGCCAGGGCAGGAGCGCGAAGCCGGTGGGGGGCGGGCCGAACGGGTCGCCCTTCCGGCCGCCCGCGCGCCCCCGCCGCCACGCTCCCGGGACCCGCTCGTGCCCGGCCTCCCACTCGGCGCGGGCGTCCCGCCACTCGTGCATCCGGCAGCTCACCCTGTTCTTCCAGGACATGTCGGCGTTCCCGTCCTCTCGCGGCGGCGTCGTCGTGGCCGTCATGCCGTCCGCGCGGCCCGCCGGTACGGGACAACAGCGTACGAACCGAAGCGCCCCTCGCCGCCGTCCCTCCGCGATGTCTTCGTCATGCCCACGACGCTACGGAGAGGACGGTCCCGCCCGGCAGAGGCGCCTGTACGGACTCGGCCGGTACAAATGTCACGGGCCGTGTCACGCCGCTGCCGCCGCGGCCACGTACCCGAAGGCCCGGCGCGACCCGAAAGCCCCTCGCCCTCAAGGAATCTGACGTAACGTCAGGAGCCTTCACAAGTGGTCAGGCCTCGGCTATACATGGATCGCCGGAGTGGAACGCGTTCTAGTAGCGGCCGCGTGCCAGAACCGGGCCGGTCCGCGGACCGGCCCTCCGGTCCAGTTGCGACCTCGGTGCGGTCGACGGTGCGGACGGCCGCACCGAGGTCTTCTGCCGTCGGACCGAGGAGCTCTCACCCCATGCCCATTGACGCCGCGAAGGCCGTCGCCGCCGAACCCCGGTCCACCAAGATCGCCTGGGGCCACAAGGACGTCCAGCTCTACCACCTCGGCCTCGGCGCGGGACTGCCCGCCGCCGACCCCGAGGAACTGCGCTACACCCTGGAGTCCAGGCTGCACGTCCTGCCCAGCTTCGCCACCGTCGCGGGCGGCGGCCCCGGCGTCGTCGGCGGCATCTCCCTGCCCGGCATCGACGTGGACCTCGCCTCGGTGCTGCACGGCGGCCAGAGCCTCACCCCGCACCGCCCCCTCCCGGTCAGCGGCGAGGCCGAGCTCACCTCGAAGGTGGCCGCCGTGTACGACAAGGGCAAGGCCGCGATCCTCGTCCTGCGCTCCGAGGCCGCCGACGACGAGGGCCCGCTGTGGACCAGCGACTCCCAGATCTTCGTGCGCGGCGAGGGCGGCTTCGGCGGCGACCGGGGCCCCTCCACCCGCCTGCCCGCCCCCGAGGGCGGACCCGACCTGACCGTCCTGCGCCCCGTCCGCGAGGACCAGGCGCTCCTCTACCGCCTCTCCGGCGACTGGAATCCGCTGCACGCCGACCCCGAGTTCGCCGCGCTCGCCGGATTCGAGCGGCCGATCCTGCACGGCCTGTGCACCTACGGCATGACGCTCAAGGCCGTCGTCGACACCCGGCTCGGCGGCGACGTGTCCCGGGTGCGCGGCTACCGCACCCGTTTCACCGGCGTCGTCTTCCCCGGCGAGACCCTGCGCATCCGCATGTGGCACGCCGATGACCGGGTGCGCGCCGAGGTCACCGCCGTCGAGCGGGACGATGCGCCGGTGCTGTCCGACACCGTCGTCGAGCACGCCTGACCTTTCAGTTCGTACGTCCTTCGTACTCCGCACGAGAGGAGCCGCACCATGCGCGCAGCCGTACTGCACGAGACGGGCCAGACCAAGCTGGAGGTCCTCGACGACGTCGAGGCGGTGGGCTTCGGGCCCGGGAAGGTGAAGATCCGGGTCAGGGCCACCGGCCTCTGCCACTCCGACGTCTCCGCGATGAACGGCGTGCTGCCGCAGCCCGCCCCCTTCATCCCCGGGCACGAGGGCGCGGGCGAGATCACCGACGTGGGCGACGGCGTGAGCGGCCTGTCCGTCGGCGACCGGGTGCTGCTGTGCTGGCTGCCCGCCTGCGGCAGCTGCCCCGCCTGCAAACGCGGCCAGACCCAGCTCTGTCTCGCCGGATTCATGAACGCGGGCACCCCGAACTTCCGGCGCCCCGCCGGTGACGTCTTCGGCTTCGCGGGCACCGGCACCTTCGCCGAGGAGGTCGTCGTCGACGCCGGGTGCGCGGTGCCGGTGCCGGACGACGTGCCCCTGGACATCGCCGCCCTCATCGGCTGCGGTGTGACGACGGGGCTCGGCGCGGCCATCAACACCGCCGACGTGCGGGCCGGTTCGTCGGTCGCCGTCATCGGCTGCGGCGGCGTCGGCATCTCCGCGATCCAGGGCGCCCGCCTCAAGGGGGCCGCGCAGATCGTCGCGGTCGACCCGGTTGTCTCGCGCAGGGAGGCGGCGCTGAAGTTCGGTGCCACGGAGGCGGTCGACCCCGGGGAACTCGCCGACGCCAAGCAGCGGATCACCGCGGGCGAGGGCTTCGACTACGTCTTCGAGGTCGTCGGCAAGTCGGCCACGGCCCGCACGGCGTACGAGACGACCCGCCGGGGCGGCACGCTCTGCGTGGTCGGCGCCGGAGCCATGGACGACCACCTCCAGCTCAACATGTTCGAGCTGTTCTTCGACGAGAAGCGCATCCTGCCCTCCATGTACGGCGGGGGCAACGTCCTTGAGTCCTACGAACGGGCCATCGCGCTCTGGCGGGCGGGCCGCATCGACCTGGAGAGCATGATCACCCACCGCGTGCCGCTCGCCGAGATCAACGAGGCGCTCGAACAGATGCGGACCGGCGTCGCCCTGCGCACCTGCATAGAGATCTGACGACGCGGCTCCGACGGCCCAAGCGGCCACAGGAAGGACGGACATGGCACTGCCACTTGAGGGTCTCGCCGCGATCGTCACCGGCGCGGGGCGCGGGCTCGGCCGCGCCGAGGCCCTGGAACTGGCCAGACTCGGCGCGAGCGTCGTCGTCAACGACTTCGGCCGACCGGGGCGCGACGGCTCCGGCGAGGCGTCGGCGGCGCCGGCCGAGGAGGTCGCCGCCGAGATCCGGGACGCGGGCGGCCGGGCCGTCGCGCACACCGGGGACGTCGCCGACCACGAACAGGCCCGCGCGCTCGTCGACACGGCCGTCGGCACCTACGGCAAGCTCGACATCCTCATCAACAACGCGGGCATCCTGCGCGACCGCATGATCTTCTCGATGACGGAGTCCGAGTGGGACGCGGTCATCCACGTCCACCTCAAGGGCCACTTCAACACCACCCGCTTCGCGTCCGCCCACTGGCGCGAGCGCTCCAAGGCGTCGGGCGGCCCGGTGTACGGGCGGATCGTCAACACCTCGTCGGAGGCCTACCTCGCGGGCTCCGCGGGCCAGCCCAACTACGCGGCGGCCAAGGGCGGCGTCGTCGGCCTGACGACGTCCACCGCACTGGCCCTCGCCAAGTACGGGGTGACGGCCAACGTCATCTGCCCCCGGGCCAGGACGCGGATGACCGAGGACGTCTTCCAGGGCTTCAGGGAACCGGCCGAGGGACAGCTGGACCCCCTCGCCCCYGAGCACGTCGCCCCCCTCG
>NZ_JASKYR010000627.1:0-6142 GCF_041028215.1 Streptomyces flavofungini | reverse complement strand
GGCGCGGGCGTCGGCCTCGGTCGTCGTGGTCAGGACGTCCAGGCGCGGGTAGACGCTCCGGAGCTGGCGGCGGAGCTCCTTGGAGTGGCTGTCGAGCGTGAGGTGCTCCTGGCCGACGCGCAGGGGGCCGCGCGCGGTCTGGCGGGCGATGTGCACGTTGAGGCCGGGGCGGGTGCCGACGACGACGTCCGAGTCGAGGCGCGCCAGGTGCGCGGCGATGCGCCGGTCGGTGAGCGCGCTGTACTGGTCGTAGCGGCCCTCGGCGTCCGGGAAGGTGCGCGCGGGCCGCAGGTGCTCGGGGTCCTCGCCCTCGTAGCCGGTGGTGCCCTTGCGCAGATCCACGAGGTGGCTCAGGCGGACGCGCTGGTCAGGCGCGAACACCGGCTCGTCGCGGTGCCGGAAGACGGAGACGACCTCGACGTCGTGCTGCTGGGCCAGCGTGTTCGCCAGGTTGTACGTCGTCCGGATCGTCCCTCCGATCCCGTACGCGTTGTGAATCAGGAAAGAGATGTGCATACGTCCCCGTATCCCGCGTTTCCTTGCGGACAGTCCCCCTCGTCCGCCTACCGCAGGGTTAGACGGGGATTCCTGGCCAAGGGTTGGGTGCCAATACCATCCTGTCTTTAAACAGATATGCGATCGGTAGCCCGTGGGGGGAACTTCTCACCGGGGCGCCCATCAAGGCTGGTAAGCGAGCTGGGGTACGTGGAAGCAGTTGTGGTCCATGTCACCGCCCTGGGTGACCCATCCGGCGCCGTCCCGCCAGCGGGCCACCGACACACACGTCCTGCGGCGCGTGGGCGGTTCGTCACGGTGTTCGAAGACGACCGGCAGCAGCAGCCCTCGGGCGGAATACGGCCGGTTCCTGTTCATGAACCGGTCCACGCACTCGCGCGTGACGTCACCGCCCCCTCGCCCGCACTCCCGCGCGGCGTCGGTGAACCACATCGCGGCGGCCCACCCCTCCAGCTGCCACTGCGAGAGGTCCCGGCCCTTCATGGCGGCACGGAACTCCCGTACGGCCGGGTGGCCCGTGTCCTCGTAGTTCCTGCTCGCTCCGGTGGCCCACAGGGCGTTGCGGCAGCGGGGCGCGTCCTTGTAGTCGTCGGCGACGGACGACGTCCAGTTCTGCACGTTGGTGACCTTGGCGGTCACCTCCGCCCCGACCTCGTCCATCGCCTCGCACAGCTTGGCGTTGCCGTGCGTGTCCATCGCGTCGAAGACCACGTCGGCGCCCTGCTCCTTCAGATCGGCCGCCGCCGCGCGGAAGTTCGGCAGGGCGAAGTCGACCTGCTCGGCGACGACCTTGTACCCCTCGGCTCTCAGCCCCCGGGTGACGAGCCGGGCGTAGGCGGCGGAAGCGGCCTGGTTGTAGGAGACCACCGCGGCGGTCCGCGCGCGCTGCTCCCGCTTGAAGTACCGGTAGACCTCGGTACCGCCGTACAGCTTGCCGCCCCACCCCGGCTCGCCCTCCCGGGGCGCGAGGCTGCCGTAGATCCCGTACAGGTGGGGGTACGTCTCGTACGCGGCCCCGATCGGCTGCCCCCCGATGTCGGGCACGCCVGCCCGCGMCCGYTGCCGACCCCGCTGCCGCCGTCGTCGCAGGTCCGCACCTCGACCTTGTGCCCGGCGACGCCGCCGCGGGCGTTCAGCCGCTCGAAGTAGGCCTTGGCACCGTCGCGCGGCCCGGTGAACGCGCCGCCGCCGACCGGACTCGTGGCGCTCGCGATGACGCCGACCCTCAGCGGCGCGCCGCCCGAGGGCGCGGGCCCGGTGCCGCGCCGCTCGAAGTCGCTCTCCGGAAGCCTGCTGCCGCAGGCCACGCCCGCCACCAGCAGCAGCGCGGCGAGCAGCGCCTCAGCAGCCAGGACCCGGCGACGCATTCCCGCTCAGCTTCACCAGCGCGCAGAGGGTCTTGACGGAGACCTTCCAGGTGCCGTCCTGATGGACGGACGTCCCCGAGGCGTCGGGCAGCGCGGTGGCGCCCTTCAGGGTCAGCGCGTACGTCACGTCGGCCTCGTCGGCCGAGGTGAACTCGACCTTGCCCACGTCGGCCGCGACCTGCCCGCCGCGCTCGTCCCCGCCGAAGCTCTCCAGGACGGCCCGCATCCTGGCCCCGTCCTCCAGAACGGCCTCCTTCTCCTTCAGCGGGACCCCGGGGTCGAAGAACTTCTCCCAGTTCCTGACGACCTCGCTCCTGGCCGCCGCCGGGTCGGCGGGCGCGGTGGCGTCCTTCGTCGGCTCGGCCGGCTCCGCCACGGACGGCTCGGGCGGCGGGTCTTCCTCACCGCCGCCGCTGTCGTCACCGCAGGCCGCGACGGTGGGCAGGGCCAGCAGCAGGGCGGCCGCCGCGAGCGCCGCGCGCCGCCCTTTCCGCAACGGTGTCCCCCGCCGGGGACGGCTGCTCCCGAGAACCATCTGGCTCACCACCGGATGTCGGTCCGGACCGGCACGGCCCGGAGCTTTCAGCGTCAGCTTGTAGAGGGCATAGTGCAATCCATCGGCTGACATGGACAGAGCGCCGACGGGACCGGCGTTGCTGACGTGACCGACCTGGTGTGCCTGGGGGGCCTGTATGCGGGCGGCGCCATCATCCGGAGCGGCTCGGCGCGGCGGGGCGCCGCGCCCCGCGCATCCCGTGCTGTGGGCGGCCTTCGCCGCCCTGACCGCCGGGGCGGTGCTCTGCGTGCTCGGCTGGTACGGCGTCTCGGGGGAACGTTTCGCCGAGCGGCAGCTCCCCTATCTCGCCTCGTGCACGGTGCCGGGCGCGGCCCTGATCATCGCCGGGGCGGTGCTCTACACCCACGGCAGGAGCGCGCTCGCCGCGTCGCGCGTCGAGGAGCTCTACGGCCTCCTGGTCGCCACCGCGCCGACGGCGCCACCGGCCTCGGCCGAGGCCCCGGTGGCCGCGAGCGACGACCTGCTGACGGTCCCCGGCGGCACCCTCAGGCACCGCGCGGACTGCCCCCTGGTGGCGGCCAAGCCGCAGGCGGTCCCGCCGGACGCCGAGGTCCTCGCGCGCGGCGGCCTCGCGCCCTGCCCGATCTGCGAGCCGCCGCGCCTGGCGAGCGACGCCCCGCGGCCCGGCGCGGAGCGCTGAGGCGCCGGTGTCGTCCCTCGGCTACGACCTGACGCTGGCCGGGCTCTCGGTCGGCGCCGCCGCCGCGCTCACCGGCATCGGCCTGATCGTCACCTACCGGGCGACCGGCGTCCTCAACTTCGCGCACGGCGCCATCGCCATGGTCTGCGCCTACGTCCTGCGCCAGTTGACGGCCGAGTGGCACTGGCCGCTCGCCCCCGCGGCCGCCGTCACGCTGCTGCTCGTGGCCCCCGGCATCGGCCTGCTCCTGGACCGCGCGGTCTTCCGCCCCCTGGCCGTGCTCGGCGGCGACCCCGCGCAGACCCTGGTGGCCTCGATCGGCGTCTTCGTCCTCCTGGTCGGCGGCGCCGCCCTCCTCTGGGGCCCGGGCGCCCGGGACGACGCCCCCACCCTGCTGTCGGCCGACCCGTGGGCCCAGCTGGGCGCGGCCGTGGTCCTGGCGGCGGCCGTGGGGGCGGTGACCCGGAGGACCCGCTTCGGCGGCGAACTGCGGGCCGTGGTCGACGACCGGGGCCTCGCCACGCTCTTCGGCATCGACGCGGGCCGGGTCGCGGCGGCGGGCTGGGCCTTCGGCTCCTTCACCGCGGGCCTGACCGGCGTGCTGCTCGCCCCTTACGTACGCCTCGACCCGTACGGCATGCCGCTGCTCGTCATGGAGGTGATGGCGGTGGCGGTGGCGGCGGGCATGCGCAGCCTCCCCGTCGCCGTGACGGTGGCGCTCGCGCTGGGAGTGACGCAGAGCCAGCTGACCCGCTTCCACCCCGACGGCCCGCTGGAACAGCTGATCCAGACGGCCGGGGCGAACCTCTTCGTGATCGCGCTCCTGGTGGCGGCCCTCGTCCTGCCCGGCATCGGCTCGAAGGACGCGCTGCCCCGCACGGCGACGGCCCGGGTGCCGACCCCGCCGGGCGCCTGGATCGTGGCGACGCTCCTCTTCCTGATCCCCCTCGGCTTCGCGGGCCAGGACCTGACGACGGCGGTCCAGGTCCCGGCGCTCGCGGTGATCCTCCTCTCGCTGGTGATCGTGACGGGCAGGGGCGGCCAGATCTCCCTGGGCCAGGCGGCCTACGCGGGCCTCGGCGCGCTCTTCACCGCCCTCCTCACCGCCGGGCGCTTCCCCGGCCTTCCCGAGCTCCCGCACCTGATGGCCCTGGCGGTCGCGGTCCTGCTCGTCGCGCCTCTCGGGCTCCTCACGGGACGGCCCGCGATCAGCAGGCACGGCCTGGCACTGGCCCTCGCGACCTTCGCGTTCGGCGTGGGCGTGAGCCGCTTCGTCTTCGCCCAGCCCTACGCGACGGCGGGCCTGACCCTGGACCGCCCCGCGGGCTTCCTCGGCGACAAGACATACTACGTACTGGAGCTGGCGCTTCTGACGGGGGCTCTGCTCCTGGTCACCGCGTTGCGCCGGGGCCGGACGGGCCGGGCGCTGGCGGCCCTGCGGGACCACGAGGCGGGCGCGACGGCGGCGGGCGCGGCCGTGGGCACCCTCAAACTGACGGCGTTCGTGACCGGGGCGGCGCTGGCCGCGCTGGGCGGCGGCATGCTCGCCATGGGACGGCAGGCGTTCGACCCCGCGGCGTTCGACCCCGTGCGGGGCCTGCTGTGGTTCGCCGCCGTCATGGTGCTCGGCTCGGACAGCATCCTCGGCGCCCTCGCGGCGGCGGCCCTGCTGGTGGGCCTGGACGCGGGGACCAGGGGCGGCATGGCCGCCGCGGTGATCGGCGTCCTTGCGGTCCTGATCGGCCGCTTCCCCGGCGGCCCCTACGAGGCGCTCCGCGAGGCCACCCGCCACTTCCGCCGCTTCCGCCACGACAGCACCCGTCCGCACCTGACGGCGACCGGCAGGACGGCACGCGAGGCACTGAGAGCGGCCCGCCGGGCTGACCCCGTCCGACCCGATCCGGTCCGGGCAAAACCCGTCCAGCCGGAGCCGGTCGCCCTCGCGGTCCCGCCCCCGGGGCGAAGAGGCGCACCCGGCGAGGACGGGCGGTGCGGGGTGGCGCTGGCGGCGGAGCGGATCACGTTCCGGTACGACGGCTACACGGTTCTGGACGACGTGACGCTCACGGTCCCCCGGGGCCGGATCACCGCGGTCACGGGCGAGAACGGCGCCGGGAAGAGCACCCTCTTCCACTGCCTGGCAGGGACCCTGCGCCCCGAGAAGGGCCGCATCACCCTGCACGGCGAGGACGTGACGGGGCTTCCGGCGCACGCCCGCACCCGGGCGGGCATGGCCCGTACGTTCCAGCAGCTCGCGGTGTTCCCCTCCCTGACGGTCGAGGAGAACGTCCAGGTGGGCGCCGACCAGTCGCCGCGGGGCACCGACCGCACGACCGCCGAGGTCCTGCGCCTGCTCGGCCTCACCTCCTGCCGGGATTGCCCCGCCACGGACCTCCCCACCGGCACCCTCCGCCGCACCGAGCTGGCCAGGGCCCTCGCGGGCACCCCGCACACCCTCCTCCTCGACGAACCGGCGGCGGGCCTGGACACGGCGGAGGTGGCCGCACTCGCCGCACTGCTGCGCACCCTCGCGGCCGACGGCATGGCCCTGCTGGTCGTGGAGCACGATCCGGCGCTGGTGGCGGGCCTCGCCGACACGGTGCACGTGATGCGGGCGGGCCGCATCGTCGCGTCGGGCCCCGCGGGCCACGTCCTGGACGAGCCGGGAGGCGGCGCGCGGTGAGAGGCATGGAACTGCGCGGCGCCCGGGTGCGCTACGGCCCCCTGGAGGCCCTGCACGGCGTGACCCTGGCCGCCCCCGCCGACGCCGTGACCGTCCTGCTGGGCACGAACGGCTCGGGGCGCACCACGGCCCTGCGCGCCCTGGCGGGCACCCTCCCCCTGACCGCCGGAGCGGTGCTCAGGGACGGCGAGGACATCACACGCAGGCGCCCGCACGAGCGCGCGGCCCGGGGGCTGACCTTCGTACCGGACCGCCGTGCGGTGTTCGCGACCCTCACCGTCGCGGAGAATCTGCGGCTCTCGGGCACCGCACCCGAGCGGGCCCTCGACGCCTACCCCGAGCTGCGCCCCCTGCTCCCC
>NZ_JASKYR010000626.1:0-4469 GCF_041028215.1 Streptomyces flavofungini | reverse complement strand
CCAGCTGGGTGCGGTCGCAGCCGAGCGAGAGGGCCAGGCTCTCCATGCTGAAAAGGAAGCCCAGCATCGCCGCCACCTGCCGGACCGTGGCGTCCTCGTCGGTGAACGCCGTCGGCAGCAGCGTGCAGTAGTGCGCGTACCCCGCCTTGGCGAACGACTCGATCCAGGGCGGAAGCACCGGCTCGCTCGTACGGTAGAAGGCGAGCAGCCGCCGCACCCGGCGCAGCACCTCCGGCGCGCCGTCGACGCTGCGTTCGGCCGAGAGCACCTCAAGGGCGCGGACGCCCAGCTCGTCGGCGAGGCGTCGGCTGCCCAGGTACAGCGTCGCGTCCTCGACGGCTTCGAGGACGGTCGCCGCGGTGGCCCGCGGGTCGTAGGCGGTGCGGCGCAGGCGCTGCTCCAGGACCTGCTCGATGCTGACGCCCTCATAGCCGAGCTCGATGAGCGCGCGCTGGTGGGTGCCCAGTGCCAGGTCCCAGGACTCCTGGATCGACCGCTCGCCCAGCTTGCGCTCACCCATGATGGGGCGGGCGGCGCCGTGCGGCAGCAGCCGGCGCAGCATCCACAGCACGTCGGAGCACGCCTCGAGCTCCGGCCGCCCGGCGATGTCCAGCAGCGCCCGCCGGACACCGCGCTTGTCCAGCGGCAGATTCAGCGGAGCGAGCCGGTCGTGCACGTCACGGGCCAGGGGCGGCAGCGACTCGTAGCCGACCTGCCCGATCCGGTCGCCGCCCATCATGATCTCCACGAGCCGGCGCACATCGCGCTTGCCCGGCACCGCGTCCTTCTCGATGCAGGTGACGGCCGCGTCCTGGAAGTCGTAGGGCGTGGGCCTGGCCCGGTCGCGCATCCCGGCCAGCAGGATCGACGTCTCGAACACCGCGATGGAGTCGGCGGTGGAGGCGAGATAGCCGTTGCGCCGGGCGGCGCGCACGATGTCCACCGACCAGCCGAGCAGTTCGGCCTCGTCGAGCCGGTCAAGGACGGGCGGCTGGCGCAGGAAGCCGGTCAGCTGGTCCGAGGGCGGCTCCGGGGGTGCGGCCGTGGTCGCGGGTGCGGTGGGCGCGGCTGCGGCCGTGATCGCGGGTGCGGTGGGTGCCACCGCCGTGCTCTTCTTCGCCTTGGGCTTCTTCACCCCCGCCTGCCCGGCCAGGCGGTACGGCTCCACGCGGGTGCGGCGGAGGTTCTTGGCCCAGACCGTCGCCGCGATGGAGACCGAGCCCGCGGCGAGGCCGAACTGCGCCTCGATCGCCGCGTGGCTCGAGGGGATCAGGCCGTGCTGCCAGGTGGTGGCGGTACGCGGGCTGATCTCGAAGGTGTCGGTGCCGTGCACGCCGAACTCGGCGACCCGGCTCGCCGCGTGGAACGCGCCGCACACATAGAGGCAGTCGGCGGGGTCCGTGCCGGTCGCGGCCAGGTGCCGGCGCATCCTGGTCCACATGTACCGCTCGCGGTCCTCGTCGACGCGCACCCGGTGCGGGTCGCCGGGCGCGAGGCGCCGGAAGAGGCTGCCGATCAGCAGCATGACCTGGCGGTAGGTGTCGTGGTCGGCGTCGCCGAGCGGCAGCTCCACGTACTGGTGCCACCACTCCGACCAGTGCCGCACCCGGCCGTGGCGCAGCAGGTGTTCCTCCAGGGCCGCGAAGCGCGGACGCAGGTCGCCGATCTCCACGCCGACCGCGTCCCCGTGCAGCGCGGCCTCCTCGTCGGCGGGCGGCGCGTCCGGGTCGGCCGTGCCGTCCGCGTCACCGGGGGCGGCGCCGCGCGTGTCCCACTGGAAGACGTGGTCCGAGGAACGGTCGACCAGGATCAGTTCGACGCCGGGGGTGTCCAGGGCGTAGGCGATCGCCTGGTACTCGGCCGAGGCCTCGGTGATGGGGGCGACCACCGACAGCGGCGCCCACTCGACGGGGAAGCCGTCGATGTCGGTGGCGAACGACTGCACCGCCACCGGCAGGCGGCAGTTGCGCAGCTCCGTCAGGAGCGGGGCCATGTCCTCGCACAGCTCCACGTACACCACCTTCGGCTGCTTCTGGCGCAGGCGGCGGGCCATGGCGAGGGCCGAGGCGGGGGAGTGGTGGCAGACGGGGAAGATCTCCAGCGGTTCACGGACCGCCCGGTCGACGTCGTCGACGAGGCCGAGGAGGATCTTCTCAAGGACGCCGGACCCGCCTCCGGCGAACGCCGCGGCGGCCTCCTGCAACTGTGCGCGCAGGGCCTCGAAGGTGCCTTCGCCCCCGCCGGAACCAGTGCGGGTGGTGTCCGGAAGAGGGGTGGTGTCCGGAAGGCGGGCGGTGTCCCGCAGCGGGCCGCTCATGACAGGGTGGCGATCGCGTCGCGGCCGCCTTCGAGGAACTCGGGCCAGGAGCCGCCCTGTTCCTTGCTGCGCGGTTCGACGACACCGTGCAGGTACTTGTTGAGGATGGCCAGGTCCTCGGGCTCGCGGCGGGCCAGCGACCCGACGAGCGAGGTGGCCAGGGTGCGGGCGGTCAGGGCGCGCTCACCGAAGAAGTTGCTGTGCAGGATCGCGTCTTCGAGAACGCCGATCTGCTCGGCGGTGGAGAGCGCGGACTCCAGCTTCTCGTCGTCGCTCGCGGCAGCGGCGGCCGAGGCGCGCAGATCGGAGAAGCTCTCCAGGAGTACGTCGAGCAGGGTCGGCGGCACGTCCAGGTCGATCTGGTGGCGGCGCAGCAGCTCCTCGGTGCGGAAGCGGACGATCTCCGTCTCGCTCTTCTTGTTCGTCACCACCGGGATGCGGACGAAGTTGAAGCGGCGCTTGAGCGCGGAGGACAGGTCGTTGACGCCCCGGTCGCGGCTGTTGGCGGTGGCGATGACCGAGAAGCCGGGCTTGGCGAAGACGATGTTGTCGCTGTCCGCGTCGCTGCCCAGCTCCGGCACGGAGATGTACTTCTCGGAGAGGATCGAGATCAGCGCGTCCTGGACGTCGCTGGTCGAGCGGGTGAGCTCCTCGAAGCGGCCGATGGTGCCGGTCTCCATCGCGGTCATGATCGGGGAGGGGATCATCGACTCCCGTGACTGGCCCTTGGCGATCACCATGGACACGTTCCAGGAGTACTTGATGTGGTCCTCGGTGGTGCCCGCGGTGCCCTGGACGACCTGCGTGGAGTTGCGGCTGATCGCCGCCGAGAGCAGCTCGGCCAGCCAGCTCTTGCCGGTGCCGGGGTCGCCGATGAGCAGCAGGCCGCGGTCGGAGGCCAGCGTGACGATGGAGCGCTCGACGAAGCTGCGGTCGCCGAACCACTTCTGCGCGATCTTCCGGTCGAGGCCGTCGGCGCGCTCGGAGCCGAGCACGAACAGGCGGACCATCTTGGGCGAGAGCCGCCAGGAGAAGGGCTTGGGACCGTCGTCCACGGACTCCAGCCAGTCCAGCTCCTCGGCGTACTTGAGCTCGGCGGGGGCGCGCAGCAGTTCGGACATGGCAAAGCCTTCCTTGGAGGTGTGCGTAAACGTGCGGAAGAGAGAAGCGGAAGAGAGAAGCGGAAGAGAGAAGCGGAAGAGAGAAAGGGGGGCGGGTGGGCTCAGGTGAGGAACGACTTCAGCTCGTGCACGAGCTTCTTGATGTGCCCGGAGAGCACCGGGGTGCCCAGGTCCTTGAAGCGTTCGCGGAACCACGGGTTGACGCTGCCGCGCCCGGAGCTGTTCACCGACCCGACCGGTATGAACTTGGCGCCCGAGCGGTGAATGGCGGCCATGGAGTCGAAGAGCGGCTCCGTCTGCCATTCGTAGAAGTCGGAGATCCACACCACGACCGTGTTGCGTGGCTCGGCGATCTTCGGCTGGGCCAGCGCCATGGCGACCGTGCCGTCGGTGCCGCCGCCGAGGTTGGTGCGCAGGAGCGTCTCGAAGGGGTCGTGCACCCAGGGCGTGAGGTCGAGCGCCTGGGTGTCGTACGCGATGAGGTGGACGTCCACCTTCGGCAGCCCGGCGAAGATCGACGCCAGGATGGTGCAGTTCACCATCGAGTCGACCATCGAGCCCGACTGGTCGACGACGACGATCAGCCGCTGGGGCGTGGTCTTGCGGGCGGTGTGCCGGTAGTACAGGCGGTCTACGTAGAGCCGCTCCTCCTCCGGGCTCCAGTTGGTGAGGTTCTTCCAGATGGTGCGGTCGAGGTCGAGGTTGCGGAAGACGCGCTTGGGCGGCACCGAGCGGTCGAGCGCGCCCACCGATGCCTTCTCCACCTGGGTGCGCAGCACCTCGGCGACCTCGTCGACGAAGCGGCGGATCAGCGACTTGGCATTGGCCAGGGCGATGCCCGAGAGGTTGTCCTTGTCCCGCAGGAGCTGCTCGATCAGCGACATGCTCGGGGTGAGGCGGGCGGCGAGCGCGGGATCGGCGAGGACCTCGCGCAGGTGCATGCGCTTGACCAGGTCGGCCTCAAGGGCCCCCAGCTCCGGGCCGATCGCGGGGATCAGCTTGTCGAGATCCGGCGCCGTGCCCCGGCCGCC
>NZ_JASKYR010000625.1:0-4330 GCF_041028215.1 Streptomyces flavofungini | reverse complement strand
GCCCCACTCCGCCCTCACCCGCGACAACGCCCCGCCCTGTACGGCCATCGCGACCGCCATGGCCGTGCAGATCCCGGGCAGCCCGAGCCCCGACAGGGCGTAGGCCAGGCACAGTTGGGTCGCCGACCCGTACGCCGTGATGCGGGCCAGGGACCGGCTGGCGCCGCTCGCCTCGGGGACTCCCGCTACGGCGATGCAGCAGGCGAGCAGCAGCAAGTACGGGCCCAGGCAGCGCAGATAGAGCGTTCCGGCGGCGGCCACGTCGCCCTCGGTGCCGAAGGCACGCATGATCCAGGGCGCGGCGCCGAGCAGCGCCAGGGCAGCCGTCAGGCCCAGTGTGCCCGCCAGAAGCAGCGCCTGCCGGGCGATCGCTTGACGCTCGTCGCGTCCGGCGCCCAGCAGATGGGCGGTGTGGATGGCGGCGGCCTGACGTACGGAGTAGAACGCCATGGTCGCGACGTACGTCGCCTTGGTCGCGATGCCGTACGCGGCGACCTCGTCCACGCCGATCCGCGCGACCACCCCGACGAGCGCCAGCGACCCGGCCATCCGTACGACGAAGTCCACGGACATCGGCAGCCCCACCGCGATGGTCCGCCGCGCCTCCCCGAGACGCGCGCGGACCTGGGAGCCGCCGGGCCCGGGCCCCTTTCGGGGAAGTCGCCGCCCCAGCGCCCGAAGGCCCCAACCGAGCGCCACCGAACGGCCCACGACCGTCGCGATCGCCGCGCCCCGTACGCCCAGTCCGCAGCCGAGGATCAGCAGCGGGTCGAGCACCAGGATCAGGCCGTTGGCCAGCAGCGCCAGTCGCATCGGGGTGCGCGTGTCGCCCAGGCCCTTGAGGATTCCGTCGACCACGTTCGTCGCGTAGAAGACCACCATGCCCGGCAGCGCGACCGCGAAGTAGGCCGTAGCCAGGGGCAGTGCGTCGGCGGCGCCGCCCAGCACCAGGCGGGCGAGCGGCTCCCTGCACACGTACCCGCTGACGGCGACCACGGGGGCGAGCAGCGCCCACACCGCCCAGCCGCCGCGCACCGCCGCGCGGATCGCCGCCGCGTCCCCTGCCCCGCGAGCCCCGGCCACCAGCACCGTCGTACCGGAACCAGCCATGAGGATGACGCCGAGCAGGACGTTCTCGACGTTCGTGGCGACCGCCACCGCCGCGACGGCGGCTCCGCCGAGCCCCGCCACCCAGACCATGTTGATGATCCCCGCCGTGACGCCTGCGAGGAGCTCGCCGTAGACCGGCAGCGCCAGCGTCACCAGTCTCCGACGGTGCTCCCCCGCATCCCCCGGTCTCCTTCGTCCCGTGCGTACTTCGTCCATCGGCGTGCGCTTCCCCCTCGACCGTTGCCGTTCCCGGCTCTGGGTACCTCGAAACGAGGTACCACGGTAAGAGATAGCATCAGACGGACGGCGGAATGACAAGGAGTGCTTCGCTTGCTGGAGTTGTCCATCCTCGGGTTCCTGCGCGAGGAACCCGTGCACGGGCTGCACGGATATGAGCTGAAGGGCCGGTTGCACGCGCTCAACGGGCACATCCGGCCGGTGAGCGACGGCGCCCTGTATCCGGCGATCAACCGGCTGGTCAGAGCCGGTCTCGTCGAGCAGCGCACCGAACCCGGCAGCGCCGCCGCGCCCCGGCGCGTACTGTCCCTCACCGAGGACGGCCATGGGCGGCTGCTCGCGCTGCTGCGGGAGCCCAAGGACGTCGAGATCACCGACGGGCAGCGGTTCTTCACGCTGCTCGCGTTCCTGCACCACCTGCCCGTACGTGCCGAACAGGCCGCGGTCCTCCGCCGCCGCCAGGCCTTCCTCGACGCCCCGGCGAGCTTCTTCTACCGGGACGGAGAGCCTGTGCGGGCGGAGGAGGAACCGGACCTGTTCCGTCAGGGGATGCTGCGCATCGCCCGCGCCACCAGCCGGGAGGAGAAGGAGTGGCTGAGTGAGGCCATCGCCGCCCTGGACTCCCCTCTAGGCGGTCAGGGCCACTAGCCCCCCAGAGGCCGCTCCCGTTGGGACTCGACCAGTTCGCGGGCCTCCTCGTCCGTCGCGACCGAGGGCGGTGAGCCGTCGAGGGGCTTGCGGGCCGTCTCCTTCATCGCGGCGACGGCGATGATGCCGACCAGGCCCGCGAGCATGGTGTAGAACGCGGGCATCAGGTCGTTGCCGGTGGCGCCGATCAGTGCCGCGACGACCAGCGGGGTCGTACCGCCGAAGAGCGAGACCGAGACGTTGAAGCCGATGGAGAGCGAGCCGTAGCGCACGTCCGTGGGGAACAGGGCGGGCAGCGAGGACGACATGACGCCCAGGTAGCAGACCAGGGCGAGGCCGAGGATGAGCAGGCCCGCGAAGACCGGGACCGTACCGCCCTGCTTGATGAGCAGGAAGGCGGGCAGGGCCAGGACGAAGAAGCCCACCGAACCCGCCATCAGGACCGGCTTGCGGCCGACGCGGTCGGAGAGGCGTCCGACGGAGTTGATGAGCGCCATCAGGATCAGCATGACGATCACGATGGACATCAGGCCGCCGGTCTCGCCGAAGCCGAGTTCGGTGAGGTAGGTCGGCATGTACGACAGGAGCATGTAGTCGGTGATGTTGAACGCCGCGACCAGCGCGATGCAGAGCAGCATCGCGCGCCACTGGCCGACGAAGGACTCCTTGAAGGACTTCTTCTGGCGCTCGGCCGCCGGACCGCCCGCCGCCTCCTCCATCTTCTGGAACGCCGGTGACTCGTCCAGCTTCATCCGCAGGTAGAGGCCGATGAGGCCGAGCGGGGCGGCCACCAGGAACGGGACGCGCCAGCCCCAGGACTGCATCGCGTCGTCGCTGAGCAGCATGGTCAGGACGGTGACGAGGACCGCCGCGACGGTGTAGCCGATCAGGGTGCCGAACTCCAGGAAGGAGCCCCAGAATCCGCGGCGCTTGTCGGGGGCGTACTCCGCGATGAACGTGGCGGCACCGCCGTACTCACCGCCCGTCGAGAAGCCCTGCACCATGCGGCAGAGGACGAGCAGGACCGGTGCCCAGACGCCGATCGAGGTGTAGCTCGGGATCAGGCCGATCGCGAGCGTCGCCGTCGACATCATGATCATGGTGAGGGCGAGGATCTTCTTGCGGCCCACGCGGTCGCCGAGCGGTCCGAAGAACATGCCGCCGATGGGGCGTACGAGGAAGGCGGCCGCGAAGGTCGCGAGCGAGGAGAGGGTCTGCGCGGTGTCGTTGCCCGAGGGGAAGAACTCCTTGCCGATGATCACGGCGAGGTAGGCGTAGACGCCGAAGTCGTACCACTCCATGGCGTTGCCGAGCGCGGTCGCCTTCACCGCGCGCTGGACCTGCGCCTCCTCGGTCACCGTGATGTCCGACTGGCGCAGCCGCGGATTCCTGCGGCGCTGGATGGCCCGGAACAGCACCCTGTGCCGTGCCACCGCCTCCGGGGCCGGTGGTGCGGGTGTTTCAGGTGCTTCTGGCGCGCTCACAGGTGGGTCACTTCCTCGGTCGGCGATGGTCGGTCATCGGTGTGCGGTCCCCGCGCAGCGGGCGCCGACCTCCCGACGCCTGCCCCGTCGACGTCGATCAAACCTGCCGATTCCGAAATCGGGCAGAGCCCGCCGGGCCACCAGGCCGCCGGGCTACCGGCGCGGGCACTCCTTCCAGGCCAGGTGGTACTTCGTACTGATGTCGCCGTCCGTGGAGTCCATCGTCATGAAGCTGGACTTCGCCGGATCGGAGGTGCCCGCGCTCACGCGCAGCTCCGTGTTGATGTTGAAGTTCCGCCGTTCACCGCAGGGCGCGTAGACCAGTTGCGCCCAGTCCGTGGTGTCGGTGGCCTGCCAGTTGTCGTCGTAGGCGCCCTTGAACTCATGGCTGAGCGCGGCCGTACTGGGCGAACCCTGGAAGTAGTACGAGGCCTTCTCGATGCCCTTGGCACCCGGCTGGAGCGAGGCGTAGCCGCGGTAGTCGGCGCTCGCGATCGCGTAGGTGAAGCCCTGGGGGACGTACACGACCAGGCTGAGCTGGCAGTTCTTCCGGGCCGCCGTCGGGTCCGCACCGGCGCCCGTCTTGGCGAGGTAGTCGCTGTAGGTGACCGTGAAGGCGGTGTTGTCCTGGGAGACGGCCACGGCGGCGGTGCCGAGGGGGCAGCCCGAGCCGTTCACCGTGGCGACCTCGATCACGATCTTGTCCGGGGGCGGTTCCGTGATCGTCGTCGGACTCTGCGCGGGGAGTGTCGAGCCGAACAGCGCCGCGACGGCGCCGGACAGCAGCAGTGCACCAGCCATGGTTCTCCGTTCCATGCGCGGGCGACCGCGAGCGGCCGCCCGCGCAATGG
>NZ_JASKYR010000624.1:0-5193 GCF_041028215.1 Streptomyces flavofungini | reverse complement strand
GCTGGAGAGGGTGCGGGGGTGTGCGGGGTGGCGTAAGGCGTCGGGAGCCGGGCTACTTCGTCGGCTTCCTGCCCGTCACACCCAGGTGTACCAGCGTCGCGAGGTTGGGCTTCAGCTCCGCCTGCTTGACGCCCCAGGTCTGGAAGCCGCGCTGGTGCGAGGCGACCGCGGCGAGCATCGCGACGATCGAACCCGCCATGGCGGCGGGGCTGACGTCCTTGTCGACCTTGCCCTTGGCCTGGAGCTCCTTGACGGTGTCCGTAAGGGAGTTGTTGACCGAGTTGAGGATCTTCATCCGGATCTTGTAGAAGCGCTTGTCGCCCTCGGCCGCGCCCAGGTCGACGACGCGGAGGATCGCGTCGTTCTTGCGCCAGAACTCCATGAAGCCGTCGACCAGCTCCTGGGAGGTCTGCCAGCCCGCCTTGCCGACCCACGACCTGCCTTCGAGGAGCTGGGTCAATTCCGCGCCCTCGGCGGCCATTTGCTCCGCGATCTCCAGGACGGCTCCCTCGACGTCCGGGAAGTACTGGTAGAAGGTCGCGGGTGAAGTCCCCGCCTTCCGGGCGACGTCGATGACTTTGACGTCCCGGTAGGGCGAGGAGCTGAGCATCTCGCTGAGGCAGTCGAGCAGCTTCTGACGCGTCGCCTGACCGCGCCGACCGGCCACACGGCCGTCGACGGTCCGTACCTGTCCTGTCATGCCGTCAGCTTACCGAGGGGTGATCGGAGCGCGATTCGGCCGAGTGCAAATGGGGTTGGGGCGCGCGAGCGGGCGGTGGGCGGGCCCTCATGCGAATTGGCCAAATGTTCGAATTCTGGCGCTGCGCGTCCATCGAACCGCCGCTAGCTTGACTGGCATGGACCACACCGATCAGGACACAGCGGACGGCTGCGCGGAGGGCGTGCCCTGCTGGGCCGACGCGATGCTCCCCGACGTCGAGGGCGGCAAGCGGTTCTACGGAGAGCTCTTCGGGTGGACCTTCGACGAAGGGGCGGGGCCGGAGTACGGCCACTACGCCCAGGCGTACCGGGACGGGCGGCCCGTCGCCGCCCTCGCGCCCAAGGCGGACGGCCGCATGCCCACCGTATGGACGGTCTATCTGGCCACCCCCGACGCCGCCGCGCTCGCCCGGCGGATCAAGGCGGCGGGCGGCTCCATGGTCATGGAGGTCATGCCCGTGGGCCCCTTCGGGACGATGGGGCTCGCCGCCGATCCCGAGGGTGCCGTCTTCGGGCTCTGGCAGGGCGGGGCGCACCGCGGCTTCGGCCTGACGCGGGCGCCCGGGGCGTTCTGCTGGGCCGAGGTGTACTCCAGGGACGCGAGCCTGGTCGACCCCTTCTACGAGGGTGTCTTCGGCTACGAGGGCCATGACCTGGACCTGCCGGGCGTCGAGGCCTTCCGCACCTGGTCGCCCGCCGGGTCCGAGCCGGGCCCCGGCACGGCCGTCGGCGGGCGCCAGCTCTTCCCGGGCGCCGGTGCCGTCGGCGGGCGGAGCGCCGACGGCTACAGCACGCCCGAGATGCCTCCGCACTTCCTCGTCTATTTCAACGTCACCGACGCCGACGCCACGACCGCGACGGCCACCCGGCTCGGCGGGCGCGTGCTCATGCCGCCCAGCGACATCCCGTACGGTCGGATCGCGGTGATCAGGGACAACCAGGGAGCGGTCTTCGCGGTCCTCCAGGACTGAACGCGGTCCTCCGGGACCCGGAAGCGGTCCTCCAGGACGGAACGGAATGGTTTTGTCCGGAGACACCCCGATCACGCCCCGGGTTCGCCACGGCCGCCTCCGACAGGAAGAATCAGGGTGCGTGCCGCCGGAGCGGCTCGGTGGTGAGACGCTGCACGGGGCGGCCCGCTTCGGCGGCCGCGTACGGGGAGGTGGCAGGGCAAGTGGTGGATCAGCTGACGCAGCACGATCCGAGGCGGATCGGCCCGTTCGAGGTCCTCGGCAGGCTGGGCGCCGGTGGCATGGGCCTGGTCTATCTGGCGCGCTCCGCGTCGGGACGGCGCGTGGCGATCAAGACGGTGCGGACCGAGCTCGCCGAGGACCAGCTCTTCCGGGTCCGCTTCACGCGCGAGGTCGAGGCCGCGCGCGCCGTGTCCGGTTTCTACACGGCCGCCGTCGTGGACGCCGATCCGCGCGCCGCCGTGCCCTGGCTCGCCACGGCGTACGTGCCCGCCCCCTCGCTCGAGGAAATAGTGAATGAACACGGGCCGCTGCCCACCCAGGCGGTGCGGTGGCTGGCGGCGGGCGTGGCCGAGGCCCTGGAGTCCATCCACGGGGCCGGGCTCGTCCACCGTGACCTCAAGCCGTCCAACGTCCTCGTCGTCGAGGACGGACCCCGCGTCATCGACTTCGGCATCGCGTCCGGCGTCTCCAACACCCGGCTGACCATGACCAACGTCGCCGTCGGCACGCCCGCGTACATGTCGCCCGAGCAGGCCAAGGACTCCCGCAGCGTCACCGGGGCCAGCGACGTCTTCTCGCTCGGCTCGACCCTGGTCTTCGCCGCGACCGGGCATGCGCCCTTCCATGGCGCCAACCCCGTAGAGACCGTCTTCATGCTGCTGCGCGAGGGCCCTGACCTGGAAGGACTCCCGGACGATCTGCGTCCGCTGATCGAGTCCTGCATGCAGATGGACGCCACGAGGCGGCCGTCCCCCGCCGACCTCCAGGCGCAGCTCGCCCCGCACCTCTTCGCCTCCGAGAGCGCGGGCGACGACGACAGCGGCACCGCTTCCGCCTGGCTGCCCGAGCGGGCCGTCGCGCTCATCGAGGCCCGCAGGGGCGGCAGGCCGCCCGCCAGGGTCCCGGCCGCCGCGGGCCGCAGCGGCGGCCCGGSCGCGGCACCCGCCGCCTCCGTGATCGCGCCGCCGCCCCCGCAGCAGCCGCCGCCCGCGCCGTCCCGGCCGCCGTTCGCGCCCTCGCCCGACGGGGGAGCCGTGCGGCTCGCCGGGGCGAAGGTGCCGATCGGGCCGGGCCCGCGGGTGGCCGCGCGCCCGTCCGTCGGGCCGGGCGACTCCGGGCTCGCGGCGTCCTGGACGCGGTCGTCGGCCCCGCCCCGGGGCGGCGCCAACGGCGTCTCGCCCGCCGCCGTGCCCGCGCCCTCACCCGCGCCGGACGCGGCGCCCACCTCGTGGCGGCCCTGGCGCTTCCGGATGTCCAACGACGTCTGGGGCACGCCCGCCGTCGCGGGGAACCTCGTCTACGTCACCTCCTTCGAGGTGCACGCCCTCGACGTCGGCACCGGCCGCCGCAGCTTCAAGACCCGGGACGTCGCCTGGTCCATGGCGGTCGCCGACGGCCGCATCCACGCCTCCGACGGGCCCACGCTGTACGCGCTCGACGGCGCCGACGGCTCCGACCTCTGGCGGCTGCCCACCGACGCCTGGGTGTACTCCCTCCAGGCCGCCCGCGGCACGGTCGTCACCGGCACCCGGGGCGGCGGCGTCCAGGCCTGGGAGGCGGTCAACGGCGAGAAGCTCTGGGAGATCACCGGGGCGCAGACCGACTTCGAGACGCCGGAGGCCGGACCCGCCCTCTTCGACGGCACGGTGTACGTCTGGAAGGACGCCCGGCTGCGCGCCCTGGAGGCCAGGACCGGCGAGGAGCGCTGGTCCTACCCCGTCGGCGACGCGGCGTCCTGCGGCGGTGTGCCGGTCCGGCTCACCCAGGCGCAGGACGGGTACGTGTACGTGGCCGCGGGCACCCGGGTGCTCGCCATCGACGTGGCCGCGGGACATGTCCGCTGGCACTTCGAGGCACCCGCCGCCTTCCTCTGCCCGCCCGCCTTCGCGCCGGGCCCGGCCGTCACGGGCGGCGGCGTTTACCTCGCCGACTACCTCGGCACGGTCTACGCGCTCGACGCCACGGACGGGCGTGACCGGTGGCGCATCGCCACGGAGTCCCGCTCCTCCGTCGAGCCCGTCCTCGTCGCCGACGGCCATGTGCACGTGGGCAGCGGCAAGGGGCTCTACACCCTGGACGCGGTCACCGGCACCCCGAAGTGGCGCTTCCAGGCGGGCGGCGAGGTCGTCGGTGCCCCGGTGGTCGCCGACCGCCGCATTCACTTCGGCTCCACGGACCACCTGCTCTACACCCTGAAGGCCGACGACGGCCGCCTCCGCTGGAAGCTGGCCACCGGCGGCGAGATCACGGGCGCGCCCGTGGTGCGGGACGGGGTGGTGTACGCGTGCAGCAAGGACCGCTGTGTGTACGCGCTGGACGCGGAGCGGGGCACCGGGACGGCCGCCGGGGGCTCCGGGCGGAGCTGACCGGCGGCGGGATCACCGCACCCGGAACTCCCCGCCCCGCCGTCCCCCGAACAGCTCCGCCTGGCGCTCCGGCGGCAGGTTGCCCAGCGTGACCAGGTGCGGCGCCTGGGCCAGCGAGGCGGCGAGCGCGGACTGCCGCGCCGACCAGAGCGAGCGGACCGTGCCCTGCACCGCCTCCGTGGGGAAGGCGGCGATGGTCCCCGCGGCGCGCACCGCCGCGTCGAGCGCCCCGCCCGGCGATGTCAGTTCGGAGACGAGGCCGGTCTCGTACGCGCGCCGCGCCGAGATCCGCTCGGCGGTGCCCATCAGCGCCATCCGTGCGGCCTCCCCGTGGGGCATGCGCTGCGCCATGTACATCGACTCGTACGCGCTCACCATGCCGTAGGCGGTGTGCGGGTCGAAGAACGTCGCGTCCTCGGCTGCGACGAGGAACTCCGCCTCGCCGAGGAGGTAGAACGCGCCGCCGCACGCCATGCCGTTGACCGCCGCGATCACCGGCTTCCAGCAGTCGTTCGCCTTCGGCCCGATCGCGGCGAGCGGATCGTCGACCGTGTACGGCGAGCGGGGCTGCGGCACCTGGACCGAGCGGTCGATCCCGGTGCAGAAGGCCCGGTCGCCCGCGCCGGTCACCACGACCGCCCGCACCGAGTCGTCGAAGCGGAACGCCCGCCAGGCCCCGGTGAGCTGTGCCGCCGTCGCCAGGTCGATGGCGTTGTGGCGTTCCGGGCGGTCCAGGGTCAGGACGGCCACGCCCGTCTCCGCGTCCACCCGCGTCCGCAGCGCGCCCTCCGTCACGGCCGCTCCAGGACCCAGCGCGGCACCGTCACGCCGTCCACGTCCACGAAGACGGCCTGCACCTTCGCGCCGATGCGCAGCCGGTCGGGGGCGACGGAGTCCAGCGGGGCGTCGGGGGC
>NZ_JASKYR010000623.1:0-4496 GCF_041028215.1 Streptomyces flavofungini | reverse complement strand
GGACTGGGCCACCGCGAGTCTGCTGGCCCGCTTCTCCGGCGGTGAGATCCTGGCGCCCATGCCCGCCGGGGCCCCCGTCCCGGACGGCTCCGACTGGCAGCGCTGGTCCGTCCGCATGGGCCAACTCTCCCCCCTCGCCCTGCCGGGGCTCGAAGGGCCCGTGCACGCCGCCGCGCGGGCCGCGCCGCTCGCCCTGGCACGCGGCGCGAGCCGTGCCGTGCTGCGCCGCGACTTCCCCACCGCCATGCGCATCACGCGCTGGCTGGCCCTGCTGAGCGCGGAAGGCGTGCGCCTGCCGCTCGACCCGGCGCCCCTGGTCGAGCATCTGCGCCTGCTCGGCGGCGGGCCCCGCCTCGCACTCGACGCGGCGATCGCCGGGCGCCTCCTCGCCCCGGCCGGACGCGCACCCGCCTGACCCCTCCCGGGAGACCCCATGACGGCAACCGCGACCCGGACAGCGCACCACGTGAGCACCCGGGCCCTGGCCTGGCTCCACGAGCACCACGAGATCGGCGCGCTGCCCCCCGACACCACCGCCGATCTCGGCGACCCGGACAGCGTCTACAAACCGCTCGGCGAGACCGCGCTCGCCGCCTCCCTCGTCCTGCGCGAAGCGGTCGCAGGAAGCGCCCAGCTCCGGATGGCCCGTGCACTCCTCGACTTCGGCTGGCGGCAGCTCGGCACGGGCGACATGCTGTACGAGCGGCTCCTGCGGTACTCGATGATGACCGACCCGCTGGAGGCCTACGCGCCCTTCGCCCGCAGCGGCCTGCGCCACGAGCCCCTCAACCGGCTCCTCGCCCACACGACGGCGCTGCGGTCCGTACGGGGCGCGGAGATGATGCCCAACCGGCGGCTCGCCGTGGCCAACGCGGCGCGTGTGATCGGCCTCGACGAGGACGACCGGTCCTACGACTGGCCCGCGCTCACCCGCGCGACCTGGCTCGGGGCCCTGCCCGAGCCGTGGCTGGTGGACTGGATGACCGGCTACTCCGCCACCCACACCGTCTTCCACCTCACCGACTGGGGCGCCCGCCCCGAGGGGCTGCCCGCCGACCTCACCGCGTACGTGACCACGTGGCTGCCGGTGTGGATCGACATCTGGGCGGAGGCCGAACAGTGGGACCTGGTGGGCGAGCTGATGCTCGTCGGCTGCTGTCTCGACGAGCCCTACTGCGAGCCCGCGGACTGGGAGCGGCTCGCCGCGGTCCAGCACGAGGACGGGCTCGTGCCGCGCGACGGCGATCCGGTCTCCGAGGACCGCACCCGCCGGTTCACCGATCACCAGCACACCGCCGTGGTCGCCGCCATCGCCGGAACCCTCGCGGTCTCCCGCACGCTGGGCGGCGAGGCGCCGACGGCGGCGGCATGAGCCGCGACGGTCCGTCCAGGGCCGCCCCGGGCACCGCGCGTGGCGAACGGCCACCGGGCGGCGCGGCCGGGGTCGCGGCACGTCTGTCCGACGAGAGCACACCGCGCGGCCCCGCCTGGGCCACCGCCCTCCTCGCCGGACTGCGCGATGCCGCCCCCGGGGCCAGCGCGGTGGCGCTCGCGGTGCGGCGGGGGCCGCACCAGGTGGTCGTGGCCACCGGCGGGACCCGGTGGGAGGGCGGGAGCCCGGCCGGTCCCGGCACCAGGTTCGAGATCGGCTCGCTCACCAAGACGTTCACCGCGCTGCTGCTCGCCGAGATGGTCGCGCGCGGCGAGGTCGCCTACGACGATCCCGTCGCCCGCTTCCTGCCGCGCGGCGCCGCTCCGAGACAGCGCGGCGCCCCCATCACCCTCGGCCATCTGGCCACCCACACCTCGGGGCTCCCACGGGTGCCCCCGGGCTTTCTGCGCGGCAGCGCGTCCGCCTACTTCAGCAACCCCTACGCCCACTGCTCCCCCGATGAGCTGTGGCGCGCACTCGCACGTATCAGACCGCGGGCCGCTCCCGGCACCCGCGTGCACTACTCCAACCTCGGGGTCGGCCTGCTCGGCGAGGCGCTCGTCCGTGCCGCGCACGGCCCCGATGGCGGCTACGGCCCGCTGCTCGACGAGCGCGTCCTGCGCCCGCTCGGCCTGGCCCGTACGAGCTGCGACACCGACCAGCCGCAGGCCACCGGCTACTGGCACGGCCGGGCACGCCCCGCCTGGCGGATGCCCACCCTGGCGGGCGCCGGGGCGGGGCGGTCGAGTCCACGCGATCTGCTGGCGTTCCTGGACTGTCTGACGGACCCGGCGACGGCGCCCGCGGCGACTCCGGAGCCGCTGCGGGCCGCGCTGGCCGACGTCACCCGGCCCCGCATCGCCCTGCCGCGCACCGGCAGGCGCATCGCCCTCGTCTGGAACATCCGCCCGCGCCCCGGCCACGCCCTCTACCACCACTCCGGGGGCACCCGCGGCTTCACCGCCTTCGCGGGTTTCGACCCCCGGCACCGGATCGCCCTGGCCGCGCTGGCCAACACACACCCCTCGCCGACCGGCGCGTTCATCCAGCGGGCCTATCTGGGCCTGTGGGCGCTGGCCCAGGAGGAGTGAGCCACTGCGACGGCATGCGTGAGCGGCCGCGTCTCTGTCCCACGAGGACGCGGCCGCCCAGTTCACACCCGGCACCGCCCACTGACCATTCACAACGGTGCCTCACAGGTTGTCACCCCTGTAGTTCCCGGGTGCCCGATGCGGAGGCACCTACACCCCCTGAACCGGGATCAGTTCGCGCAATGTCAGAACGGCATGCGGCCACGGGCCCTGCGGCCCGCGGCCCCACTGCGGCCCACGGCCTTGGAGCTGGAACGGAAAGGCTTGCTGAAGATGCGCCCCAGCACGCCCGGGGCCTTGCCGCCCGCCCGCGAACCCATGCCGAGCCCGCGCTGCGTCCCGCGCTCGGGGTGGCGCGAAAGGCGTGGCACGAAGAAGGCGAGTACGGCCAGGACCACGCAGACGGCGACGATACCGACGACAACCATGGAGGCTCCTTGAGTGGAGTCGAGTCGAATGGACCGAGGTCTTGTCACCGAGGTCCTCTTCCGGATGCCCGGCCGCACGCACCACAATCAGGGTGGCGTACAGTCTGCTCGCCGCGCGGCCTGTGCCGGACCGGGCAGCGGCGGCCCCTCTCCCCCTTCGTGTGCCGGCCAGGTGACTTCATGACCAGTACGCAGGACCGGCCGGAAGCGGCCGTCGACACCGCGCAGAGACCCGATGCCGAGCTCTTCGCCTACCGGGTCGCCCGCATCCGCCGGCGCCTGGAGCGGCTGATAGGCATCGCGGCGACCGAGGGCAACGCCCTGGTCCCCCTCCGTAACGGCGATGAGATCTTCACCGCGATGCTCGACGCCATCGAGGGCGCCGAGCACACGGTGGACATGATGACCTTCGTCTACTGGAAGGGTGAGATCGCCCACCGTTTCGCCCTGGCGCTCGCGGGCCGCGCCCGCCGGGGGGTGCGGGTGCGGCTGCTCCTCGACGGCTTCGGCAGCCGCCTCATCGAGAAGGATCAACTGGAGCTGATGGAGCGGGCCGGAGTGCACGTGACGTGGTTCCGCAAGCCGATGTCGCTCTCGCCGTTCAAGCAGAACCACCGCTGCCACCGCAAGGTCCTCGTCGTCGACGAGTCCGTGGCGTTCACCGGCGGCGTGGGCATCGCCGAGGAGTGGTGCGGCGACGCCCGCGACGAGCACGAGTGGCGCGACACGCATGTCTCGGTGCGCGGCCCTGCGGTCGACGGCATCGCCGCCGCCTTCGCCCAGAACTGGGCCGAGTGCCACGAGGAACTCTTCGACGAGCGGGACCGGTTCATCGACCTGCCCCCGCAGGGCGACGCGGTGGTCCAGGTCGTGCGCGGCTCCGCCAGCTTCGGCTGGCAGGACATGCAGACGCTGATCCGGGTGATGCTGGAATCGGCCGAGGAGCGCTTCCGCCTCGCCACGGCCTACTTCGCGCCGGACGCCTACTTCGCCGAGCTGCTCTGCGCCGCCGCGCGCCGCGGGGTCGAGGTGGAGATCCTGCTGCCGGGCCCGCACACGGACAAGCGGGTCTGCCAGCTGGCGGGCCAGAACTTCTACGAGGACCTGATGGCGTGCGGCGTACGCATCCACCAGTACCAGCCGACGATGATGCACGCGAAGATCATCACGGTGGACCGGGTCGCGGCACTGGTCGGCTCGACCAACTTCAACCGGCGCTCGCTCGACCACGACGAGGAGGTCATGCTCGCCGTCCTCGACCCGGAGTTCACGGCCGTCCTCGACGGACACTTCGAGGACGACCTGGCCGTCAGCGAGCGGATCGAGAAGGGGCGCTGGCAGCGTCGCTCACTCGTGCAGCGGTCCAAGGAGTACGCGGTGGTGCCGATCCGCCGCTTCCTGTGACCGTGTGCGGGGCGCGGGGCTCCTCGGGCAGCATGCCCACGGGGCGGCCCGATGAGCGTTCGGCGCCTTTCACGGCGATCTCGCCGACGATGTGCGCGGCGGGCTGGATCTCGTCGCGCGGTGTGCCGCGCGGGGCGTCGG
>NZ_JASKYR010000622.1:0-5271 GCF_041028215.1 Streptomyces flavofungini | reverse complement strand
GTCAGCGGCCCTTCCACCGCACCATCCGCCGGGGGAGCGGGCGACCTCGTCGGCGCCGACCTGGAACTCGACCTCGGCACCGCGGCCACCACCGGGCCCCGGACCGGTGCCACCGGCTCGCTGCTCACCAGCACCACCCGCTTCCTGGACACCTTCGTCCTCGACGAACTGCTGCGCGGCAGCGGCGAACCGGTGTACTGCCTGGTGCCCGCCGACGACGTGGACGAGGCGCGCGCCGTGCTGCGCGCCCGCTCCGCCGCCTGCGCGCTGCCCGAGCCCGACCCCGGACGCGTCACCCCACTGCCCGTGGGGGCCGACGGGAGCCGCGACTGGACCACCCACGCGCCCGGCCTCGCGGACCGGATCGCGCGCGTGGTGCACACATCGGCGCCCTTCGGCCTGACCGGCCCCTACGAACAGCTCCGCGAGGAGACCACGCTGGGCACGGCCCGGCTGCTGCGCTGGATGCGCCGCCACGGCATCGCGGACCTCACCCTGCTCTCCACGCTCAGCGCCTGCGGATCGGGACTCGGTCCCGACGCCCGCATCGAGGAGAGCAGGCAGCAGCCCCTACGGCCCGGCATGCCGGGCGGCGCGGTCGCCGCCTGGGTGGGCGAGCGGCTGGCCGAACGCGCCGAGCAGGACGGCATGCGCGTCAGGGTCTTCCGCACCGGACTGCTGCTCGGCGCCCGGAACAGCGGAGCCTGCGACCCCGACCACCCGCTGTGGCGGCTGATCGCGGGCGCCCTCGCCGTGGGCGCGCACCCCGGCGACGAACGGCTGCTGGCGGTGAGCCCCGTGGACCTGGCCGCCCGCGCCATCGTCCAGCTCGCCCGCACACCCGCCTCCGAGGGCCGCGCCTACCACCTGGTGGACGAGGAACCCCTCAGCGCCCAGCGCCTGTTCGACCTCCTGGCGGAGACGGGCAGGACCACCGCCACCGCCACCGAACGCCAGTGGCAGCGCGCTGTCGCCCTGCGCGCCCTGGAGCGCGAGAACGACGTCCTCGATCCGCTGGCGCCCCGCGGCCTCGGCCGCCTCACCCTCGGCGCGCCGGCCGTCGAGGCACAGGCCTGGCGGCCCTGGCTCGACGGCGCGGGCCACGACCCCCCCCCCCCCCCCCCCCCCCCCCCCCCCCCCCCCCCCCCCCCCCCCCCCCCCCCCCCCCCCCCCCCCCCCCCCCCCCCACCCCCGACACCCTCCTCAGCAGCCTCGCCTTCGCCGCGGCCCACCGGCCCGGCTACGCCGAACTGCTCGGCAGCACCCAAGGACCCCGATGACCACGCACACCGACGCACCCGGCGGCCCCCGGCCGCACGACCTGACCCTGTACGACTTCTTCGCCCGCTCGCTTGCGGCGCACCCCGACGAGCCCGCCCTGGAGGTCCTGGGCCGCACCTACAGCTACCGCGACCTGGACGAGCGCGCCGCCGCCGTAGCCCGGGCGCTGCTCGACGTCCGCGACGGCGTCGCGCCCGCCCGGATCGCCCTGCTCGCCTCCCGCAGCCCGACCGCCTTCGCGGGCTACCTGGCCGCGCTGCGCCTGGGCGCGACCGTGACACCGCTCAACCCCGGCTACCCCGTCGCCCGCAACCGCTCGGTGTGGCAGCTCGCCCGCGCCGAGGTCCTGCTCGCCGACGCCAGCGGGGCCGCCCAGCTCGACCCGGACGAAAGCGGCCCGGCGCTGCTGCGGCTGAACGACGACGAGACCGCCGCCCTGCCCCTGCCCGCCGACCTGCCCGAACGCACCACGGGCCCCGGCGACGTGGCGTACGTGCTGTTCACCTCGGGCTCCACCGGCCGCCCCAAAGGCGTCCCCGTCAAACACCGCAATCTCGCCCCCTACATCGCCCACAACATCGAGCGCTTCGCCGTCGGCCCCGGCTGCCGCGTCTCGCACACCTTCGACCTGACCTTCGACCCTTCCGTCTTCGACCTGTTCGTCACCTGGGGCGGCGGCGCCACCCTGGTGGTACCGCAGCGCACCGAACTCCTGGAACCCGTCCGCTACATCGAGGAGCGGCGCATCACCCACTGGTTCTCGGTGCCCTCGGTCGTCTCGGTCTCGGCGAGCCTCGGCAAGCTCCCCGCCGGACAGGCCACCGGCCTGCGCCACGGCATCTTCATCGGCGAGCAGCTCACCGACCGCCAGGCACGGCTGTGGGCCGAGGCCGCGCCCAAGGCCCGGATCGACAACGTCTACGGCCCCACCGAACTCACCGTCGCCTGCACCGAGTACCGGCTGCCCGAGCAGATGGCCGACTGGCCCGACACCGCCAACGGAACCGTGCCCATCGGCCCCGTCTACCCCTTCCTCGAACACATCGTGCTCGACGTCGAAGGTCTGCCCGCCGACGAGGGCGAGTTGTGCGTACGCGGCCCGCAGCGCTTCGACGGCTACCTCGACCCCGCCGACGACCGCGGCCGCTTCCTGTCCTGCACCCCGGGGAGCGGCCGCCCGGCCACCGTCTACCAGGGCGAGGAACCACTGACCGCGGCGCACTGGTACCGCACCGGTGACCGGGTCCGCCGGGAGCACGGCGGCCTGACCCATCTGGGGCGCCTGGACAACCAGGTCAAGGTCCGCGGCTACCGCGTCGAACTCGGCGAGATCGAGTCGGCACTGCGCCGCCACCCCGGCATCACCGACGCCGTCGTCCTGGCGGTCCCGGGACCGGCCGAGACCGAACTGGTCGCCGTCCACACCGGCGAACCGCTCAAGGGCACCGACGTCATGCTCTGGCTGCGCAAGCGGGTCCCGGTGCACATGGTGCCGCGCCGCTACGCCCACCTGGACGCCCTGCCCCTCAACCCCAACGGCAAGACCGACCGCCCGGCACTGATGCGCGCGCACACCCCCGAAAGGAACAACTGAGCCGCCATGGCCTTCCCCCTCGCCACGCTGCTGCGCGACCTGCGCCCGCCCTCGCCGGTGGTACGCGTCCTCGCGCTCAGCAACCTCGCCCGCACGGTCGCCAACGGCTTCCTGCTCTCCGTCAGCGTGCTGTTCTTCATCCGCGCCGTCGGCATCGACTCCGGCCGGGTCGGCCTGGGCATGACCCTCGCGGCCGTCCTGGCCATGCTGGCCAGCATCCCGGCGGGCCAGCTCTCCGACCGGCTCGGCTCCCGCAACACCTCCGTCGCCTTCGGCGCCGCGCAGGGCATCGCCGTCTGCGGATACGCCCTGACCGGCGGCTTCGCTGGATTCCTCGCGGTCGTCGCGCTGTCGGCGGTGATGGACGCGGGCGGTGCCGCCGCCCGCGGCGCCCTGATCGCCGAGGCGCTGCCGCCCGCCGAACGGGTGCGGGCCCGCGCCTACCTCCAGTCCGTCATCAACATCGGCCTGTCCGCGGGCACCCTGGCCGGCGGAGTCGCCCTGGCCGCCGACTCCGGCGCGCTCTACCGCTGGCTGCTCCTCGCGGCGGGCGCCCTGTTCGTCGCGGCCGGACTGATGTGCCTGCCGCTGCCCGCGGCGCGCGCCTCCGCCGACGGCCCCGCGCCCGAGCGCCGCCACGTACTGCGCGACACGCCCTTCGTCGTCGTCGCCGCCCTCAACGCCGTCCTCGTCCTGGGCACCGACGCCCTGCTCACGGTGGCCCTGCCCATCTGGATCGCCGAACGCACCGAGGCCCCCGTCTCCCTCTACGCGGGGCTGATCTTCCTTAACACCGTGATGTGCGTGCTGTTCCAGGTCCGGATGAGCAGGGGCGCCGAGGACGTGGCGGGCGGCGCCCGCGCCATGCGCCGCTCCGGCATCCTGCTCGCCCTGTGCTGCGCGCTGTTCGCACTGTCCGCGGGGCAGCCCGCCTGGGTCGCCGCGGTCTGCCTGAGCGCCGGTGCCGTGGTGCACGTGTGCGGCGAGATGCTGCACTCCGCGGGCTCCTGGGCGCTGTCCTACGAACTGGCTCCGGCCGACGCGCACGGCCAGTACCAGGGAATGTTCAACCTGGCCCAGCGCGTGGGCGCCGCCATCACCCCGCTGCTCACCACCGCCGTGATCATCGGCTGGGGCTGGCCGGGCTGGCTGGTGTTCGCCGCCGCCCTGCTCGCCGGGGGACTTGCCACCCCGGCCGTCGCCCGCTGGGCCGAGCGCACCCGCGCCAGCGTGACCCCGCCACGGACCGCCGAGTCCGCCCAAGCGGTCTGAGCCCCGAACCCGGCCGAGACGACCGGCACGTTCGACACACAGAAGGTTCCCGATGGACTTCAGCCTCTTCTACTTCGGCAACGACACCACCGCCGCGACCACCGACACCGACCGCTACGCGCTGGTGCTCGAAGGCGCCCGGTTCGCCGACGAGCACGACTTCACCGCCGTATGGACGCCCGAACGGCACTTCCACGCCTTCGGCGGCCTCTACCCCAACCCGGCCGTCACCGGCGCCGCCGTCGCGGCTGCCACCAGCCGTGTGGCCATCCGGGCCGGCAGCGTCGTGGCACCCCTGCACCACCCCCTGCGCATCGCCGAGGAGTGGGCGGTCGTCGACAACATCTCCGGCGGCCGGGTCGGCCTCGCCTTCGCCTCCGGCTGGCACGCCACCGACTTCGCGCTGCGCCCGGAGAACTACCCGGACCGCCGCGACGTCCTCATGGACACCGTCGGGCAGGTCCGCGCGCTGTGGCGCGGAGAGCGGGCCGAGGTGCGCGACGGCACCGGGGCCACCCGACAGGTGCGCACCTACCCCCGCCCCGTCCAGGCCGAGCTGCCCGTATGGATCACCAGCGCGGGCGGCGTGGAGACCTTCCGCCACGCGGGCCGCCTCGGCGCGGGCGTGCTCACCCACCTCCTCGGCCAGGACACCGACGACCTCGCGGAGAAGATCGCCGCCTACCGGCAGGCCTACGCCGACCGCCCCGGCGCCGACGGCTCCACGGGCCACGTCGCGGTCATGGTGCACACCTACCTCGACCACGACGAGGACACCGCACGCGAACTCGTCCGCCCGCCCCTCACCGCCTACCTGCGCAGCTCCGTCGGCCTGCTGCTCGGCTCCCAGGCGCACGGCAGCGCCCGCCGCGTGGACCCGGCCAAGCTGCGCGACAAGGACCTCGACTTCCTCGCGGCACGGGCCTTCGACCGCTACTACGAAGACGGCGGCCTGCTCGGCACCGTGCCCAAGGCCGAGCGCGTGGTGCGCCGCCTCGCCGGTCTCGGCGTCGACGAGATCGCCTGCCTCATCGACTTCGGCCTGCCCGCCAAGACCGTCCTGGACGCCCTGCACACCCTGGACGAGGTACGGGGGCTGACCAAGTGAGCGCCCCCACCCGGGC
>NZ_JASKYR010000621.1:0-4809 GCF_041028215.1 Streptomyces flavofungini | reverse complement strand
GTCCGGGCCTGCGGCGTACGCSCCCTTCGGCGTCGCGCGTCTCGACGGTGAGCCGCCAGACGCCGTCCCGCATGTCCCGCAGGGTGACCGTGGCGGTGAGCAGCGGGACGCCCGCGGTGTGCGTCTCGTGGGCCAGGGGGACGGCGACCCTGCGGGGGCCGCGGGTGATCAGCAGCCGGGCGCGGTCCGGGTCTCCGGCGGCCGTGGCGTCGAGGGCGAGGTTGAGCGTCCTGCTGTCCCGGAGCGAGAGGTGCACGGGCGTCAATAGGGGCTCGGCCCGGCCGCGCGTCCGCCCGGCGGCGGCCCGCTCCAGGCGGAACCGCGTGCCGCGCGCGGCGGCGCGCAGGCTGCGCGGAAGCGGCGGGGGCCCGGAGAGGCGCGGGGGCATGATCCCAATGCGGTGCATTGGCCCACTTTGCCCCGGCCCTGCGCCGTGCCCTCTCGCTCATCGGGCGTGTTGTACGAAAATAGGATCAGTTAGATCCATTCGGACGAATGTGGCGGATGCGGCGATTACTCCACCGCACCCGCCGTCACGTCACCACCCTGCCGTCACTTCACCGCACCCGCCGTCATYTCACCGCGCCCGCCATCACGCCTGACACGAACTGGCGCTGGAAGGCGAAGAACACGGCCAGCGGGATCACCATCGAGATGAACGCGCCCGGGGCCAGCACCTGCACGTTGTCGCCGAAGAACCGCACCTGCTGCTGGAGCGCGACGGTGATCGGCGGATTCTTGGAGTCGGMGAAGATCAGCGCGATCAGCATGTCGTTCCAGACCCAGAGGAACTGGAAGATGCCGAGCGAGGCGATCGCGGGCGCCCCCAGCGGCATCACGACCCGGAAGAACAGCCGCAGTTCGCCCGCGCCGTCGAGCCGCGCCGCCTCCAGCAGCTCACGCGGGATCTCCGCGAAGAAGTTCCGCAGCAGGAAGATCGCGAACGGCAGCCCGAACGCCACATGGAAGGTGATCACGCCGATCGTCGTCTCGAAGATGCCGATCTTGCCGAAGAGGTCGGCGATCGGCACCAGCGCCACCTGCACGGGCACCACGAGAAGACTCACCACCCCGAGGAACCACCAGTCGCGGCCCGGGAACTCCATCCACGCGAAGGCGTACCCGGCGAGCGAGCCGATGACCACCACGAGCAGCGTCGCCGGGACGGTGATCATGACGCTGGTCAGGATCGAGTCGGTGATCGTCTCGTCCTTGAGCAGGTTGGTGTAGTTCTCCAGCGTCAGCTGCGAGGGCGCCGAGAACGCCTTCCACCAGCCGCTCTCGCTCATGTCCGCCGGTGTGCGGAACGAGCCGATCAGCAGCCCGATCGTCGGCACCAGCCAGAAGAGCCCCACGAGCACCAGGAACACCCGCAGCGCCGTACTGCCGAGGAGGGACGCGATCCGCCCGCCCACGGACTGCTTCGCCTTGACCACGTCGACCTGGACGGTCATCGCCTGCCCTCCCGCCGCATGCGCCGGATGTTGAACGCCATCACCGGGATGACCAGGAGGAAGAGCAGCATCGCGATGGCGCTCGCCACTCCCAGGTCCTTGTCGAGGAACGCCGAGTTGTACAGCTGCACCGCCAGGACGTTCGCCTCGTCCTTTGAGGAGCCCGGCGCGATCACGAAGACCAGGTCGAAGATCTTCAGTACGTTGATCACGAGCGTGACCAGCACGACCGCGAGGACCGGGGCGAGCAGCGGCACCGTCACCCGGCGGAAGACCTGCCACTCGTTGGCACCGTCCACGCGCGCCGCCTCCAGGAGCTCGCGTGGCACGCTCGCCAGGCCCGCCGCGATCAGGACCATCGCGAAGCCCGCCCACATCCACAGGTAGGAGCCGATGATCGAGGGCGTGATCAGCGTGGGACCGAGCCACTCGATGCCGTTGTACGGCTCACGGAAGTTCGACGCCGGGTAGCGCAGATGCGCCCCGTCCGCCGCCTTGGGCAGCGCGAACGTGCCGTCGGCCGTCGCCTCGGTGGACGCGACCACCTCGCCGTTCCTGACCGCCTCGATCTTGATGCCGTCGTAGCCGAGCTCGGCGGTGTCGGGGACGTTGACCTCGCCGCGGCCCTTGCCGCGCGTGAAGTCCTGCCAGGCCGTCCCGGTGACCCGACCGGGGTCGGCCTTCGCGGGCTTCGCCGCCTCGGCGCCGTCCGGCATGGTGTCCGGCGCGACGCCGACCAGCGGCAGCACCACCGGAGTGCCCGCCCGCACCGGCTCACGGGTGATGAAGGCGCCGCCCTCCTCGTTCCGCAGGGGCGACTTCGCGCTGGGATGCGCCTGGGGGAACGCCGAGGACTCGGCGAACGTGTCGTGCACGCTCACCGCCACCGCGTTGGCGACCCCCCGGTCGGGGTCCGACTCGTACACGAGCCGGAAGATGATGCCCGCGGCGAGCATGGAGATCGCCATCGGCATGAAGATGATGAGCTTGAACGCCGTGCCCCAGCGCACCCGTTCGGTCAGCACGGCGAAGATCAGGCCGAGCGCGGTCGCGACGGTCGGTGCCACGACCACCCAGATCGCGTTGTTCTTGATGGCGGTCCGGATGCTGTCGTCCGTGAACAGCGTCTCGTAGTTGTCGAACGCCGCGAAGTCGCCCGACGTGTCGAAGAAGCTGCGGAACAGCGAGTACCCGATGGGGTAGAGGACGAGCGCGCCGAGCAGCACCAGGGCGGGCAGCAGGAACAGCACCGCCATCGTCCTGCTGGTGCCGGTCACGCTCTTGCGCGGGGTCGGGGCCGGCGGCACCGCTTCGGGGGTGCCGCCGGCGTTCACGGACGCCACCGCGTCAGTCCTTGTAGGCCTTGGCGGCGGCCGTCTCCAGTACCTGCTGGGTGCCCGCGACGTCCTTGGGGTTCTTCAGGAAGTCCTGGAGCGCCTTCCATTCGCCCTTGCCCGGCGTGCCGCCGAAGGACTGCGGTGCCTGGTCGGACATGTCGAAGCGGATGTCGTCACCGGCCGCGATCAGGTTCTTGGCGATCTTGCGCTGCACGTCGTTGGGGTAGACGGAGAGGTCCAGGGCCTTGTTCGGCGAGATGAAGCCGCCCGCCTCGGCCCAGATCTTCGCCGACTCCGGCGAGGCCAGGAACGTGAGCAGCGCCTGCGCGCCCTTGCTGTCCTTCAGCGCCACGGCGGCGTCACCGCCGACCACCGCCGGGGACTCTGAGCCGACCGCGGGGAAGGGGAACACCTTGGCGTCCGTGCCCACCTTCGCCTTGGTCTCCGAGATCGCCAGCGACACCATGTCGCCCTCGAAGACCATGCCCGCGTCGGGCTGGTCACCGCCCTTGAAGACCTGCTTCACGGAGGCCGGGAACTCGGTCTGGAGCGCCTTGTCCGCACCGCCCGCGACGAAGCCCTTCTTGCCCCACAGCCCGCCGAGCGTGGTCAGCGCGTTCTTGACGGTCGGGTCCGTCCACTTGATCTTGTGCTGGGCCAGCTGGTCGTACTTCTCGGGGCCCGCCTGCGAGAGGTAGATGTTCTCGAACCAGTCGGTGAGGGTCCACGCGTCGGCGCCCGCCACCGATACCGGCGGCACCCCCGAGTCGTAGACCGTCTGGGCCGTCTTCATGAAGCCGTCCCAGTTCTTGGCCTCGGCGACGCCCGCGTTCTCGAAGACCTTCGTGTTGTACCAGATCAGCGACTTGTTGGCGGCCTTGAAATACACGCCGTACTGCTTGCCGTCGACCGCGCCGAGGTCCCGCCAGCCCTTCGCGTAGTTCTTGTCGAGCTGCTTCTGCGCCTCGGGGCCGACCGGCTTGGCCCACTTGTTGGCCACGGCCTGGTCGATCGCGCCGACCTGCGGCAGCATCGCGACGTCCGGCGGCTGGCCGCCCGCGACCTTGGATTCCAGGAAGCTGATGATGGGGTCCTGCGCGGGCACGAAGGAGACGCTGGCGCCCGTCCGCTTCTCGAACTCGTCGAGCACCTTCAGAAAGACCTTGCGCTCCGTGCCGCCCCAGACCGCCGCCACGGAGACGCTCTCCCCGTCCAGCTTGGGCAGTTTCAGCGCCGACGCGGATTCCTTGTCCCCGCCGTCGCCTCCGTCGTCGCCCTTGTCGTCGCCACCGCACGCGGTGACGGTCAGCGCGAGGGCGCCCGCGACGACGGCCGCGCCGACCCTGGCGGTGGTACGCCGATGTAGCGAAGCCCTGCGTGTACGAAGAGTGCTGCGCATCACTGCCCCGTTCTCTTCCCTGGCGAGTCCCGTTGCGGTCTGGTGTACGCCCGCGCGGGGAGGGGCGGCAAGATGGCCTGCGCTGTCAACTCGTTGATCGTAATGGCGTTGTGACGTGGCGTCATGCCGCGGGAAGCGGTCTTTTCACCCCACGGGTGCGGATAGCCACCACAGGGGCCCGGCGGGGCGGCGGCCCCGCTCACAGTAAAGACGGCACCTGCTCCGCCGACACGGAACGCGCGGCCCGCTCCAGGGCGCTCGCCAGCAGCGCGAGGTCCGTCGGGCCGTTGCCCAGCTCCCGCACGGGCCGCCTGGCCGGCGGATCGCCCATCCGCTCCCACTCCAGCGGCACCACCGTGGGCCGCAGCGTCGCCGTACGGGGAATGCGTCCCGTGACCCGGCCCGCCTGGAAGGGTGTGGCGCGGCCGTCCGGTGAGCGCAGCTCGCCCCGCCCGGGGGCCGGTTCCTCGGGGCCCGCCGTCACCGCGTCGAGCGCCACGCGCAGCGAGGCCCGCTGCCCCAGCTCGGTCTCCGGCATCCGCTCGCTGCGCCCGGTGGACGCCACGAGGTGCACCCCGAGCCGCTCGCCGTCCCGCGCCMCGGMSKCMRGGGCGCGGAC
>NZ_JASKYR010000620.1:0-4210 GCF_041028215.1 Streptomyces flavofungini | reverse complement strand
TGCCTGCCCACCCCAGCCTCTGGCGGGGCCCGTCCCCGCGCCCCTGGAGAGGCTGGGGTGGGCAGGCAATAGGCTGGGGGTGCTCGTACTACAGACGGCCTTGGTCGTCGCATCATCAGGGGAGAGACAACATGGCACCCGGCCTTCCTACCGCCATGGACCGACCGCACTTCATCGGCATCGGCGGCGCCGGGATGTCGGGGATCGCGAAGATCCTGGCCCAGCGCGGCGCCAAGGTGGCGGGCAGTGACGCCAGGGAGTCGGCCACGGCGGAGGCGCTGCGGGCGCTCGGCGCCACGGTGCACATCGGGCACGACGCCGCGCACCTCGCCTCCGACGCGACCTGCGTCGTCGTCTCCTCGGCGATCCGCGCCGACAACCCCGAGCTGGCCCGCGCCGCCGAGCTCGGCATCCCGGTCGTGCACCGCTCGGACGCCCTCGCGTCGCTGATGAACGGCCTGCGCCCGATCGCCGTGGCCGGTACGCACGGCAAGACGACCACGACGTCGATGCTGGCCGTCACGCTGGCGGCCCTCGGCCTCGACCCGTCGTACGCGATCGGCGGCGACCTGGACGTGCCGGGGTCGAACGCGCTGCACGGCGAGGGCGACATCTTCGTCGCCGAGGCCGACGAGAGCGACCGCAGCTTCCACAAGTACGCGCCCGAGGTCGCCATCGTCCTGAACGTGGAGCTCGACCACCACGCGAACTACGCGTCGATGGACGAGATCTACGAGTCCTTCGAGATCTTCGCGGGCAAGGTCGTGCCCGGCGGCACGCTGGTCATCTCGGCGGACCAGGAGGGCGCCGTCGAGCTGACCCGGCGCATCCGGGACCTCGGACAGCTCAAGGTCGTCACGTACGGCGAGTCCGAGGGCGCCGACCTGCGCATCCACAAGATCAACGCGCGGGGTCTGACCAGCGAGGTCACCGTCCTCCTCGACGGCAAGCTGCTCACCTTCACCGTCTCGGTGCCCGGCCGCCACTACGCCAACAACGCGGTCGCGGCGCTCGCCGCGGGCATCGCGCTCGGCATCCCGTCCCGCAACCTGGCCGGTGCCCTGAAGTCCTACACGGGCGTCAAGCGCCGTCTCCAGCTCAAGGGCGAGGCCGCGGGCGTCCAGGTGATCGACTCCTACGCCCACCACCCGACCGAGATGACGGCGGACCTGGAGGCGATGCGGGCCGCTGCCGACGGCTCGCGCATCCTGGTCCTCTTCCAGCCGCACCTCTTCTCGCGCACCCAGGAGCTGGGCACGGAGATGGGCCAGGCCCTCGCGCTGGCCGACTCCTCCGTCGTCCTGGACATCTACCCGGCCCGCGAGGACCCGATCCCCGGCATCACCAGCGACCTGATCATCGACGCGGCCCGTGCGGCGGGCGCCGAGGTGCGGGCCGCCCACGACAAGGACGAGGCGGTGCGGGAGATCGCGGGAATGTCGCGGCCCGGTGATCTCGTTCTCACCATGGGAGCGGGCGACGTCACCGACCTTGGCCCGCGCATCCTGGCCCACCTGTCGAAGTAAGGGGATTGCACCCATGGCGTACGACGTCGAGAAGCCGGACGAGCAGTGGCGGGCGGAGCTGACCCCTTCGGAGTACGCCGTGCTGCGCCAGGCCGGTACGGAACCGGCCTTCGTCGGTGAGTACACCGACACCAGGACGGCGGGTGTCTACTCCTGTCGCGCCTGCGGCGCGGAGCTGTTCACCTCGACGGAGAAGTTCGAGTCGCACTGCGGCTGGCCGAGCTTCTTCGACCCGAAGGACACCGACGCGGTCGAGCTCCTCCAGGACACCTCGCACGGCATGGTCCGCACGGAGGTCCGCTGCGCCCGCTGCGGCTCGCACCTGGGCCACGTCTTCGAGGGCGAGGGTTACCCGACCCCGACCGACCAGCGGTACTGCATCAACTCGATCTCCCTGCGGCTGACGCCCGCCGAGGGCTGACACGCGCGGCTCGCCCGGGTCCGGGGCTGTCCCGGACCCGGGCGAGGGCCGTTCTCAGCGGCCGGGAGGTCAGAAGGTCAGCTTCCAGCTGTTGATGTAGCCCGTGTCCTGGGGCCCCACGTCCTGGACGCGGAGCTTCCAGGCGCCGTTCGCGGTCTCGGCCGAGGCGTTGACCGTGTAGGTCGCTATGACGTTGTCCGCGGAGTCGCCGCCGCTGGAGTTCTTCAGGCGGTACGCGGTGCCGTCGGGGGCGAGGAGGTCGACGACCAGGTCGCCGCGGTAGGTGTGGCGGATGTCGACGTCGACCCTGAGGGCGGCCGGGGCGTTGCCGGTGCGGCCGGTGACGTTGACTGTCGAGGTGACGGCGGCGCCGTTGTCCGGTACGGCGACGTCCGCGGTGTTCTCGTAGGCGTCACCCGGCGGGACCTGCGTGTCCGTGGAGAGCGTCCAGATCGCGTGGGCGATGGCGTCGCTGTTCCGGTCGAGCGCGGTGTCGTTGATGTTCGACGTGGAGTCGCACGAGGAGTGGTAGCAGCGGTCGAAGGCCTGGCCCGCCGTGCCGCCCCACTTCTGGGCCTGGGCGCTGGACTTGGCGCGCTCCGCGCCGCTGAAGAGGCCGCCGACCGGGATGCCGACGTTCTTGAACGGGGCGTGGTCGGAGCGGCCGTCGCCCTCGGTCTCGATCTCCGTGGCGACGTTGAGGCCCGCGTAGTAGTCCTTGAACGTCTTCTCGATCGTGGGGTCGTCGTCGTAGACGAAGTAACCCGGGTTCGGGGAGGCGATCATGTCGAAGTTCAGATAGCCGCTGACCTTCGCGCGCTCGGCCGTCGGCAGGTTGTTCACGTAGTAACGGGAACCCACCATGCCCAGCTCCTCCGCGCCCCACCAGGCGAAACGCAGGTGCTTGGTGGGCTTGAGCTGGGCCCTTGAGACCGCGAGCGCCGTCTCAAGGACTCCCGCGGAGCCCGAGCCGTTGTCGTTGATCCCCGCGCCCGACGACACGCTGTCGAGGTGCGCGCCCGCCATCAGCGTCCTGCTGGTGTCGCCGCCCGGCCAGTCGGCGATCAGGTTGTAGCCGGTCGCGCCGCTGGAGGTGAACTGCTGGACGCTGGTGGTGAATCCCGCCGCGTCCAGTTTGCTCTTCACGTAGTCGATGGAGGCCTTGTAGCCGGGCCTGCCGTGGGCGCGGTTGCCGCCGTTCGCCGAGGCTATGGACTGGAGCTGGGAGAGGTGCGCCTTGACGTTGGCGAGCGGGATGTCGGGCGCCGCGAGGGCCGGTGCGGGCGCCGCGGGGGCCGCGAGGGCCGAGGGCGCGGCGGTGGCGAGCAGCCCCGCGGCGGCGAGGACGGCGACGCCCGCGGTGGTGCGTCTCAGGGCACGGGGCAGCGCGGGCCGGACGGATCGGACGAGTCTCATGTGGGGCTCCGGATTCCGAACAGAAGTGGGGACGGAACGTGCGAGGCGCCCTGCGACGCGGGTGTCGCGGGGCGCCTTTGGAGCTGGGTGCTCAGCTGTGCGTTGCCTGATGTTGAAGGCGGGACGTGTCCACGTCAAGAGCGGAATCCGGTCACAATGCGGGCAGCCGTGTTCGTATTGCGGACAGGGCCCGAAGGTGCCACGCCCCTCAGAAGAAGACTCCGCAGCGCAGCAGCACATTCGCGTACGGGCGGGCCTCCCCGGTGCGGACCACCAGGCGCGCCCCGGCCGAGAGCTCCTTGAGCGACGCGTGCGGCACCAGGTCCAGGGCCGGGAGGGCCGCACGCAGCAGCCGCCACGTCTCCGGGTTCGCCTCCCGCACCTCGTCCGCCGCCGTGCCGCCCTCGACCACCAGTTCCGCGAGCAGTCCGTCGAGGATCTCCGCGAAGGACGGGACCCCGGCGCGGAACGCCAGGTCCACCACGCGCGGGCCCGCCGGGACCGGCATGCCCGCGTCGCAGACCAGGACCGTGTCGCCGTGGCCCAATTCGGCCAGCGCGCCCGCGAGATGGCGGTTGAGGATGCCCGACTTCTTCACGGGGACAAAACCTCCGGCGCGCGGGCCGCCAGCTCCGCCGCGGTCGGATAGGAGTCCTGCGCGCCCTTGCGGGTGACCGCCGCCGAACCCACCCGTGCCGCGTAGGCCGCCGCCGTCGCCAGATCCTCGCCGAGGCCGAGACGCCAGCCGAGCGCGGCGGTGAAGGCGTCGCCCGCGCCGGTCGTGTCCACCGCGTCCACCCGCGGGCTCGCCACCCGTACGGCCTCCTCGCCGGCCACGGCGGTCAGC
>NZ_JASKYR010000062.1:0-18471 GCF_041028215.1 Streptomyces flavofungini | reverse complement strand
GAGGATGCCGTGGGCCCGCAGCAGTTCATAGGCGCGGGTGATCACGGTCCGCGACACCCCGAGCTGAAGAGCGAGCTCCCGCGAGGCGGGCACGGCATCCCCGGGCCGCAGCTGCCCCGACCGCACCAGCACGGTCACCTGATCACACACCTGCTGCTGCAAGGACACGCCACTCTCCCGCTCCAGGACGATGAGCAGCTCCGACGTCCCCACGCTGTGTCCCCTCTCAGTCCCCCCGCCAGCGCTGACGAGTCTGCCACGATGCCCCGGGAAGAACCCGACGAGGCCACGTCGGCACGCTCGGACCGACGCGGTGGTCACACCACCACGCCCTCACATCCCCAACTCCTGGACGATTTGATCCGTCATCCGCCGGACCGGCTCCAGCCGTGGGTCCTGCGGGTGAGCGTGCGGGCCGAGGATCTTCGAGCACACGAAGAGCGTCATCAGCATGCCGTCGCGGCTCGCGAAGTCGGCGTACCGCTCCCGACGCACGCGGTCCGCCAGAGCCGGGACGGCGAGCGAACTCGCCCACAGCGACGCGGAATCCAGTCCGCGCGGCGCGTTCCCCCAGTCCTCCCAGTCGAAGAGAGAGAACGTCGGCGCGCTCATGTTGGCCCAGTTCAAGTCCGCGTGGGCCGGTACCCACTGCTCAACGGTGGTGTCGAAGGAGCCGCCGAACGCGCTCTGGATGGTCTCGGTGACCAGGGCCTGCGTGATGGTCTCGGTGTCCGGCGAGGCCACACGGCTCGTCCGCTGTGCGGCGAGAGCATCCAGCGAGGAGTTGCAAGCACGCCACCATGCGTCCGGGAGCCCGGGGTCTTCGCTCAGCACGGCGGTGCCGATGGGGCTGCCGGGCAGGAGCCCGGTCTCGTCGGCGCGCCACATCGCGTCCCCGCTCGCATCCCGCCACACCACGCACGCCCGCCACTCGGGCTGCGCGACGCCAGTCAGACGAGCGGCGCACTCGGTGCCGTTCCACCCCAGGTCGCCGATCTTCTCCACGGGGCGCCGCTCAACCCGCACCCAGGTGTCCCGGCCGGTCCGCGCACCGACGGATCGACGCTTGCGCACCACCGTGTCCCGGTCGAACCGCGTCAGCGGTGACCGCTCGACGTGATCAAGAACCTCGTCCACCGCCTGCACCCGCAGATCGACAGCCTGACCGGCGGGAACCGAGAGCGTCATGGAGCGACGGTAGCGGCGGGGGCCACGCCCCAGAGCAACAAGACCCAGGGATCACGTCCGGCAAACACCGTCGCTCAGATCCCTTGCGCGGCGGGAAACCCTCGGTCACCGGGCAGCTCGTGCAACGCGGACGGGAACACCACGCGCCCCACACCATTGACGGTCACCGCTGAGCGACCAGGTGCCTCAGCCTGGGAAAGATCGTTCCACGCAGCGAGGGTGAGTTCGCTGAGTACCGGTATCTGCCGCGCGTGCAGCGCACCGCGGGAGCGGCTCCGCGCGAGATCGCGAGGCTGCCAGTCACCAGTGGTTCGCCGACGGCGACTGTTCAGTGGCGGGGCCGTCGCCATCTGGAGGGCGTGCTCCAGGGCAAGTCCACAGACGACGGCCCCCATCTTCTTGACCTGTGCCTGTTCAGATTCAGGTGTCCCGTCAACCAGCAGCGGCCAGTTGATCACTACCACCCTCTGCCAGACCTCGGGCGGCACCGTGTTGGCCAAGTGGTGGCTCTCCCCCACGGGGAGATCACGCAGGCGGCGCTCGGCCTCCTGCGTCTGTCCTACGTAACAGAGCCCTGCTCCCGCGGCGAACACCCCGTAGAGCACCGGGCCGGTGGTGACAGGGCCATCACCGTGACTCTCGGTCAGCAGGGCCCCGACGCGGTGAGCGAACTGGTACCGGCGCTCCTGCCAACGCGCCAGTTGCGAGGCATCCGCCAGAAGTGTCGTCAGCGATGACCGCCAGGCCAGATAGGCGCTTTCGTACATCTGATCAGTCACGGACGAGCCCTTCCTGCAAGCACCACACGCCGCAGCGTAGCCCTTGGCCCGGACAAGCAGGCAGCGGCGGTTGAGACCCCCTACTGACCACAATCGGGGCCCGCTCGCGTCCTCGACTGAGCCCAGAACTGAGACCCTGGCGCCGGGCGCACCCCACGCTCCGCGCCACCACGGCTTCGAGTAAGCAAAACCCCAGGTCACGACGGGTGAACCTGGGAACAGTCCGGGCATGCGCGGCCCGAGATCGGCTCCGTGCCGCTGCCACCGCAGGTCGAGCAGGCATCAGCGTGCGGGGCTGGTGTCGGGAGCTGGACGCGCCCGAACAGCAGTCGATCGGCTGCGAGGGCGGCGTCCAGGTAGGCGTCGAGGCGAGCGGCGCCTGCGGACTGCGGCAGCGGATCAAGGCCGAGTAGGAGAATCGCCTCGCCGGTGCGGGCGACCAGTGCGGTCCAGGAACGGCGAGCGGGTAGCTGCAATCGCCGGGAAGCCTCGGGAATGTGCAGCAGCACGCGGTCGCCGACGAGCTGTAGGCGGCACGCCAGATCCGCGATGACTCCACGGGCTCCGGTCGGGCCACCGAGACAGACGGACAGTCGCCGCATTCGATCCTCGGCCGTCACGGGCGTGCCGCCGTAAGTCAGGGCCGGGGTATGCGTGATCAGGATGTGCGCGATCTCGCGGCCGTCCGGTCCGGCGCCCTGCCAGGTCCAAGCGGCGAGCGACACCAGTGGGCGCAGATCAGGGCCGGGCAGGGTGAGCGTGACGCTCATGATGTCGTCCCTCCTGGGGCTTTGAAGCACGACCAGACGATCTTCCCGAACGGGGTGCGGTCCTCCACGCCCCAACCGTCGGCAAGTGCGGTCACCAGGAGCAGCCCGCGGCCGGCGGTGTCCATGCCGCCGGGACGACGGGGGTGGGGGTGCTGACGGCGGCTGTCGTGTACTTCCAGGCGTACGACCCCGTCATCGGCGTCGAGCCTGACGAGAAAGCCGTGGCCGGGATCAGTCCCGTGGAGCACGGCGTTGGTGGCGAGTTCGGAGACGCAGAGTCGGACGTCGTCGCCTCGGTCCAGCACACCCCAGACCTTCAGGGCCTCGGTGGTGAAGGCCCGCGCCTCGCTGACTGATTCGAGCCGGGACTCGAAGAACTTCTGAATCGTCTTGGTCATCGCGATGGTCCTCACGACTCGGCGTCCACGACACGGGTGGTGCCGGAGCGTGTGCGGTGGGCAGGGGCACGTCGAGAGACGGTTGAGGGGTTGGGGCGCGGGCACCGGACCAGCAGCAGCCGGGCACCGGCCGATTCGATCTGTCGCCCGCGTTCGGCCGCTATGGTCTTCGGGCCCAGATGGGGCATGGCGGGGGCGACGACGCCGTAGACGTCCGGCAGCACGAGCACGTCGAGGAGACCGGTGAATGCCGCCGATGAGGACCCGGCAGCGACGCGATCGGTGAAGAGGCCGGACAGTTGCAGCTCGTGGCTGCGGCAGTACTCGGCCAGCGAGGCGACCAGCGCGTGCTGCCGTGCTCGGGGCACGCGTACCAGCCGCAGGAAACCGTAGACGACCGGGCCGCTGACCAGGCGATGTTCCGTGAGGAGTTCCATGCTCAGGACCGTCCAATGGCTCGACACGTGGTGACGCTTCGAGCATGTCGGCGGACCGACTCGCCGCACAGCACCGCTTGTTCTACTTCCGTTCCACTTCCGTCCCGCCGCGTCGTCGCGTCTGCTTCGATGGCTGGTGGAAGGGAGTGACGTGTGGCGACCGTGCACCACTGGACCGGGCTTGAAGCCAAGGCATTGCGGCTCGCCCTGCGGCTGAGCGTGCGGGCCTACGCCGAGCGTCTGGGCCTGGCGGTCGCGACCGTGTCCAAGTGGGAGAGCAAGCTCGCCGCCACTGAGCCGAGACCCGATACCCAGGCCATCCTCGACACCGCCCTCGGACGAGCGGACGCCGCAGTCCACCTGCGCTTCGAGACCCTCCTGTCGGAGATGGCCGGCGGCGTCGCGACCATCGGCAGACGTGTCGCCTCGTCCGGCCCCAGAGTGTGGGAGTACGAGTCATGGGCCGATGACCTCGATCGGGTCGTGGTCTCCCTGTCCCGGCAGAACTTCGCCTTCGCCGACAGCCTTCTCACTCCGTGGCTCGGCCGGTTCAAGGCCCATGAACTGGACGAGAAGGGCCTGTACCTCTTTGCCCGCTCCACCGCCTTGCTCGGTGACCTCAAACGCGACCAAGGCGTTGTCCTGGGCCCGCTCTCGGCCCAGCACTCCTACGCCGGTGCCCGGACGGTCTTCACCCAGCTCGACATCCCTCGCCGCGTCGCCCAGCTCGATCTGTCGCTCGCAGTCGTCACCGAGATGTCCGGCAAGCTGGCAGTCGCCGCCCGCAACTACGAGAATCTCGCCGTCGACGACCGGCTCTCTCGCCGGGACCGAGCTCGCGCAAGGCTGTGGGTGGGGACGGCGCTGAGCAAGGACGGCGAGCACGACTACGCGACCCGCGTCATGCAGGCGGCGACCCGCGAGTTCGAAGACCTCACCGAACCGGACGACTGGTCGGTGGCCCACCAGAAGCTCGCTCTGGCCCGCCGCGGCGCCGACGATCTCTCTCAAGCCCTGCACTTCATCGACATCGCCCGAAGCAGCGGCACAACCGACTCACCGATGCAACGCGTACGTCTGGACACCGCTCACGGCCACATCCTGCTCTCCGATACAGCGACCCAGGAAGATGGAATCCTCGTCCTCGACCAGGCCGCCAAGGTAGCCGCGCACTACGGACTCGTGCACCAACTGCGCAGCATCGAGGGCGTCAAGGCCATGAGCGAGGGGCCATCCGGCCCCCGGCAACGGTGACCAGGGAGAACGTATGCGCAACGACCATCAGGGCATCACCGAGAACCAGTGGCACCAGGCCAAGCTGATCTGGGACTACCACCAGATGCGGCACGAGATGCGCCCCGTCGACGTGGCGATCGGACTGGGCAGCCACGACCTCGGAGTCGCGACCCGGTCCGCCGAGCTGTACCGCGCCGGGCTGTTCCAGACCCTGGTGTTCACCGGCGGCAACAGTCCCACCACTGCCAGGGTTTTCCCTCACGGGGAAGCAGTCCACTTCCGTGAGCACGCCATCGACCTCGGTGTCCCCGCCGACGCCATTCTGCTGGAGCCCCACGCGGCAAACACCGGACAGAACATCACGCTCTCCCGTGAGGTCCTCGCCGCCTCCGGCATCCATCCGGCGACGGTGCTGCTGGTCTCCAAGCCGTACATGGAACGGCGATCGTTCGCGACCGCCCGCAAGCTGTGGCCCGGCATCGAGTTCCTCTGCGCGTCGGAGCCGCTGGAGTTCGACGACTATCTGAAGAGCATCGGGGACGAGAAGCTCGTTCTGGACATGCTCGCCGGTGACCTCCAGCGGGTCATCGAGTATCCGAAGCTCGGATTCGCCATCGAGCAGGAAGTCCCCGAGGACGTACATGCAGCGTACGAATCTCTCATTCGCTCCGGCTTCACCAGCCGCCTCATCCCCTCGTGAGCAGCCTGCTCCCGGCGCGCTGTGCGCGATCCACCAGCCCAATCTGTTCCCGAGGCTGACGACGCTGGCCAAGCTGTTCGCGGCGGACTACTGGATCGTCCTGGACGATGTGCAGTTCACCCGCCGCGACTACCAGCACCGAGCGCGCCTCGCCGCCGTCGACGAACCAGATCGCCAGCAGTGGCTCTCCATTCCCACCCGCCTCCCGAGCGGGCGCTCCACTCTCATCCGAGACGCGCTGATCAACGACGCTGAACTCGCCCGTCGAAGGACCGCCGGAACGCTGCGGCAGTACTTCGGAACCAGCCCGCACTGGCGCTCCCTCGCCCAGGCCCTGGGCCCGGTGCTGGATTCCTTCGCCGCCGGGCGGACCGCTGCGATCGCGGAGACCTCCACCCGCGTGCTGCTCGACCTGCTCGGCTGGCGTGGCCGGATCCTCCATAGCAGCCTCCTGTCCGCCCGACCTGGCCGCTCCCTCCGACTCGCCGACCTGGCCGCCGCGACGGATGCTCGCGCGTACCTGTGCGGGACCGGCGGCATGTCCTATCTCGACCCCGTCCCGTTCGCTGCCAGGAACATCACCGTGGCTGTCTTCCGCCCCCCGACTACCGGCATCTGGTCGACCGCACGCAGACTCAGTGCCCTGTGGGCACTGGCGTCGCTCGGCCCAAACACACTGGCTTCTCGTCTCCGTGCCGTTGCCGACGACCACGCCGCACTCGGGGCCACCGCGCCTGAACTGCGATCATCGGCAATGTCTGTCTGAGGTGAAGCAGTCCGGAGCTACGAAGAACTGCCTGCAGTCACAACAGAAACCCCAGGTCACGTGCTATGTGACCTGGGGTTTGATGGAGCCGCCTTCGGGATTCGAACCCGAGACCTACGCATTACGAGTGCGTTGCTCTGGCCATCTGAGCTAAGGCGGCGCGCCGTCCGCACTATCGTGCGGTCGGCAACGCGCCCAAGTCTACACAGTTTCCCGGGGTGCTCCGCACACCCCCTCGTGGGCCGCCCGTGGCGGCTATGAGCAGCGCTTTCCTTCCGCCGGGGCGGTGCCCTTCAGGAGGTAGGCGTTGATCGCGGAGTCGATGCAGGCGCTGCCCCTGCCGTACGCCGTGTGGCCGTCGCCCTCGTACGTCAGGAGGCGGCCCGAGGAGAGCTGCGAGGCGAGGGCCTCGGCCCAGCGGTAGGGGGTCGCCGGGTCGCGGGTCGTGCCCGCGACCACGATCGGCGCCGCACCCCTCGCCTCGATGCGATGCGGCTCGCCGGTGGCCTTGACCGGCCAGGACGCGCAGTTCAGCGAGGCCCAGGCGAGGCCCTCGCCGAAGACCGGGGAGGCCTTCTCGAAGTCCGGCAGGGCCTTCCTCACCTGGTCCGGCGTGGTGAAGGCGGGCGGCAGGTCCAGGCAGTTCACGGCCGCGTTGGCGAACATCAGGTTCGCGTACTCGCCGTCGTCGTCCCGCTCGTAGTAGCTGTCCGAGAGGGCGAGCAGGCCCGCTCCGTCCTTCTTCCCGATACCGGCGGCGAGCGCGTCCCTGAGCTGCGGCCAGGCCCCCTCGTCGTACATCGCCGCGATCACGCCCGTCGTGGCCAGCGCCTCGGAGAGCTTGCGGCCCGAGGCGTCCCCGGTGGGCAGCGGGTCGCGGTCGAGGGCGCCGAAGAAGGACTTCAGGCGCTTGCCCGCGTCGTCGGCGCCGCCGGTGCCGAGCGGGCACTCCTCGCCGCGCCCCACGCAGTCCTTCGCGAACGACTGGAACGCCGTCTCGAAGCCCGCCGTCTGGTCGCGGTTCATCCGGCGCGCCGACAGGGACGGGTCCATCGCCCCGTCGAGCACCAGGCGGCCCACACGCTTGGGGTAGAGCCCGGCGTACGTGGCGCCGAGGAACGTTCCGTACGACGCCCCCACGTACGACAGCTTCTCGTCGCCCAGCGCCGCCCGCAGCACATCCATGTCCCGTGCCGCCTCGACCGTGGAGACATGCGGAAGGATTCTCTTCGAACGCTTCTCGCAGCCGTCGGCGAACCGCTCGAAGGAGTCCCGGAGCGCCCTCGTCTCGCGCTGGTCGTCGGGGGTGACGTCGGTCTGTGTGTACGCGTCCATGTCCTTGCCGTCGAGGCAGGTGACCGGCTCGCTGCGGGCCACTCCGCGCGGGTCGACGGCGACCATGTCGTAGTGCGCGCGGACCTGCTCGGGGTAGCCGAGTGCCGCGTACGACTGGAGGTAGCCGATCGCCGAGCCGCCGGGGCCGCCCGGGTTGACCAGGAGCGATCCGATTCTGCCGCTCTTCTTGGTGGCCTGCTTCCGGGCCACCGCCAGCTTGATGTCACCCTTCGCGGGCTTCGCGTAGTCCAGCGGCGCCTTCATCGAGGCGCACTCGAAGCCCTCGACGCCGCACGCGCGCCAGCTCAGCTTCTGGCCGTAGTACGGAGCGAGCTCCGAGGGGGTCGACTCGGGCAGCGCGGCGACCAGGGAGGCGTCCGCCGCCCGGCCGCCCGACGAGCAGCCGGAGACGAGCAGCCCCACGGCCACGAGCAGCGCGCCGCCCGTATGGAAGGTGAGGAGGCGGCCGGGGAGACGGCGGCGACTGCGGTGACGGCTGGGGTCCATCAGGCGACACTAACTCTCCGCCAGCTTCTCATCACTGAACGTGCTCGGGCCCTACTCGTACGGGTGATGCCGTCAACCGGCCCGCCCCTGAGTCGGACATGCGCGGTGTCCGGCACCGCTCACCCGCTCACCCGCTCATCCTCTCGCCCGCTCACCCGGCCCGCAGCGCCACCGTCATCGCCTCCACCGCCAGCAGCGGTGCCACATTGCGGTCCAGGGCCGTGCGGCAGGCGCCGATCGCCTCTATGCGGCGCAGGGTGGACTCCGGCGAGGTGCCCCGGGCCATGCGCTCCAGCATGTCCTGCACCTCGGTGTTGGCGATGGCCACGCGGGAGCCGAGCTGGAGGGCGAGCACGTCGCGGTAGAGCGCCGTCAGGTCGATGAGCGCGAGGTCGAGGCTGTCGCGCTGCGTACGCGTTCTGCGGCGCTTCTGCTTGTCCTCCAGCTCCTTCATCACGCCCGCGGTGCCGCGCGGCATCCGGCCGCCCTGCGCCGCCCCGAGGGCCGCCTTCAGCTCCTCGGTCTCCTTGACGTCGACCTCCTCGGCCAGCTGCTTGGCGTCCTCGGCGGCCGTGTCGATCAGATCCTGCGCGGACTTCAGGCAGCCGCCGATCTCCTGCACGCGCAGGGGCATCTTCAGCACGGCGGCCCTGCGCTCCCGCGCGCGCGGGTCGGTGGCCAGGCGCCGGGCACGGCCGATGTGCCCCTGGGTCGCGCGCGCCGCCGCGGCGGCCACGTCCGGCTCGATGCCGTCCCTGCGCACGAGCACGTCCGCGACCGCGTCCACGGAAGGCGTACGCAGTGTCAGGTGGCGGCAGCGGGAGCGGATGGTCGGCAGCACGTCCTCCAGGGAGGGGGCGCAGAGCAGCCACACCGTACGAGGAGCGGGCTCCTCCACCGCTTTCAGGAGCACGTTCCCCGCGCCCTCGGTGAGGCGGTCGGCGTCCTCCAGGACGATGACCTGCCAGCGGCCGACCGCCGGTGAGAGCTGCGCCCTGCGCACGAGGTCGCGGGTCTCCTTCACACCGATGGAGAGCAGGTCCGTACGGACCACCTCCACATCGGCATGCGTGCCGATCAGGCTGGTGTGGCAGCCGTCGCAGAACCCGCAGCCGGGGGCGCCGCCCAGCGCGCGGTCCGGGCTCGTGCACTGAAGGGCGGCGGCGAAGGCGCGCGCGGCGGTGGAGCGCCCCGAACCCGGCGGCCCCGTGAACAGCCACGCGTGCGTCATCTTCGACGAGTCCGGCAGCGGGGAGTCCGCGGCGGCCGCGCTCACCTGCGCGTCGGCGTCCCTGGCGGCAGCGCCGAGCTGCTCGCTCACCCGCTCCTGCCCCACCAGGTCGTCCCACACGCTCATGGGATCACCGCCTTACGCCGCTCACTGCACTCTGCTGTTGCCGGACTGCCCATTGTGGGACACGGCACTGACAATCCGGTCCCGAGGCGTCCCCAACGGGGCGCTCAGCCCCGGCGGCCCCAGCTCTCAGCCCGGGCGGCCGCAGCTCTCAGCCCCGGCGGCCGCGGCGTCGCCGACCGCCTCCGTCGGTCCCGTCGGTCCGGTCGTTCTCGTCGGTCCGGTCGTTCTCGTCGTCCGGTCCGCCGAGCAGCTCGTCGGCGAGCGTCGGCAGGTCGTCGAGCGGGGTCTCCTCGGCCCAGTCGGCCCGTGGCCGCCGGGGCACGCCCTGCTCATCGACCTGCGGAAGCTCCGCCGTCCGCTCGTTGGGCCCGTCGGACGCGGGCCGCTCGTCGCGGAAGTACCCCGGCGGAACCCGGTCCTCCTGTACGGCGGGCAGCACCGCGGTGTCCTCCGCACCCGGGCCGTCGAGCCGCACCTGCGGCAGTACGGCGGTCTCGTCGGCGGAACCGGCGGGCGGCCGCACCACGGGCGTGGGCACGGTGATCTCGTTGTCCGGCACGGACTGCCCGGAGCCGGAGCCAGAGCCGGTGTCGGAGCCCGCACCGGAACCAGAACCGGAACCGGAACCGGCGGACTTCGTGAGATCCGGACGCTTCGGCGCGCGCGCCGCCGCCTCCGCCGCCTGAGCCGCCGCGGCGGCCCGCGCCGTCTCCGCCTCGGCGGCCGCCGCAGCGGCGGACGCCGCGGCCATCCGCCGCGCCTCCTCCGCCCGGAGCAGCGCCTCCTCCGCCTTGCGCTGCTTCTCCAGGCGGCGCTCCTCCGCCTCGGCCCGGAGCCGCGCCTCTTCCTCGGCCTCCCGGCGACGCCGCGCCTCCTCGGCCGCGCGGCGCTTCTCCTCCTCAAGGAGCCTGGCCTTCTCCTCCTCGGCCTTGCGGCGCGCCTCCTCGGCACGCTTCCTGGCCTCCTCGGCCTGCCGCTCGGCCTCACGGCGCTGCGCCTCTTCGAGCTCGCGGCGCTTGCGCTCCTCCTCCTCGGCGCGGAGCTTGGCGAGCTGCTCCTGGCGCTCGCGCTCCAGACGCTCCTCCTCGGCCTTGCGCGCGGCCTCTTCCTCGGCCTTGCGCCTGGCCTCCTCCTCGGCGGCCTTGCGGGCCTCCTCCTGGGCCTTGATCTCGGCCTCGGAGAGCGGCAGCACCACGTCGAGCCGGTGCCGGATCACAGTCGTGACCGCTTCCGGCTCCTGGGAGGCGTCGACGACCAGGTAGCGGCCCGGGTCGGCGGCGGCGAGGGTGAGGAAACCGGAGCGCACGCGCGCGTGGAACTCCGCGGGCTCCGACTCAAGGCGGTCGGGCGCCTCCGTGAACCGCTCCCGCGCCGCCTCGGGCGACACGTCGAGCAGGCAGGTCAGATGCGGTACGAGGCCACCGGTCGCCCAGCGGTTGATGCGGGCGATCTCGGTGGGCGAGAGATCGCGTCCGGCGCCCTGATAGGCGACGGAGGAGTCGATGTAGCGGTCGGAGATCACCACGGCGCCTCGTTCGAGGGCGGGCCGTACGACGGTGTCGACGTGCTCCGCGCGGTCCGCGGCGTACAGCAGGGCCTCCGCTCGGTGCGAGAGACCGGCCGAGGAGACGTCCAGGAGGATCGACCGCAGCCGCTTGCCGACGGGCGTGGCCCCCGGCTCGCGCGTGACGACGACCTCGTGGCCCTTGGCGCGGATCCACTCGGCGAGCGCCTCGGCCTGGGTCGACTTGCCCGCGCCGTCGCCGCCCTCCAGGGCGATGAAGAAGCCGGTGGCACAGGTCGCCTGCGCCGGGTCGTCGCCGCCGCGCAGGGCGTCGCGCAGATCGTGCCGCAGCGGTACGCCCTGCCGGTCGTCGGTCTTGGCGAGCAGCAGCGCGGCCACCGGCAGGAGCAGCGCGCCGACCAGCATCAGCGTGAAGGCCGCGCCTCCGTGGTCGAAGACGAACTTGCCGTTGACCATGCGGTGCGGGCCGATCAGGGCGGCGACCACGGGGGCCACCAGGGCGCCGAGCGCGACACAGAGACGTACGACCGCCTGGAGGTGCTCCGCGGCGCGGATCCTGCGGTAGTCCTCGACTTCCTGTTCGAGCAGGGCGTGCCCGGTGTTGGCGGCGACGCCCGCGGCGGCTCCGGCGAGGCCCAGGAGCAGCAGCACGGTGGTCACATCGGGCACGAGGCCCGCCACGAGCAGCGCGACGCCGGTCAGCGTGATCGCGAGCGCCAGCAGCCGACGGCGCGACAGCGAGGGCAGCAGGGACGGCGCGCCGAGGATGCCGGCGACGGTCCCGCCGGTCAGGGCGAGCACGAACAGGCCGTACGCGACGGGCCCGCCACCCAGGTCCTTGGCGAGCAGCAGGGCCACGGCGACGGCGGCGGCGATGGCGGTGGCGACCGCCGCGCAGGCGACGACGAGCAGCGGGATGGCGCCGGTGCGCCCCTTGTCGGGACCGGTGCCGGTGCGCGGCCTGCGCAGTCCTTCGAGCGGGCTGCGGGCGCGGGGCGTCTGCCTGCCGGGCAGTTCGAGGAAGTAGACGATGGAGAGCGACGCGGCGAAGAGCCCGGCCGCGACGAACGAGGCGAGCCCCGCCTGGTGCAGTTCGAACCAGTCGAGCCCGGCACCGAGCACATTGCCGATGAGCGTGACGGCCACGAGGACCGCGGCGGCGATGGGCAGCGCCACGAATCCCGTACGCAGGGCGAGGCGGCGCAGCGCCTCCATGTGGTCCGGCAGCGGCCGTACCGTCGCGCCCTCCAGGGGCGGGGCGGGCAGCAGCGCGGGCGCGGCGCACTCCCTGGCCACCGTCCAGAAGCGCTCGGCCACGCCGATCACGAAGGACGTCACCAGGAGCATCCCGAGGGCGTTGTCCGGGGTCCAGTCGATCCACAGCGGCGCGACGACGAGCAGCGCGGCGCGCACGCCGTCGGCCCCGACCATGGTCCAGCGCCGGTCGAGCGGCCCGTCCGGCGACGTGAGGGACGTCAGGGGGCCCAGCAGCACCGCGCCGAAGAGCAGCGTCGCGAGGACGCGGGCTCCGAAGACGGCGGTGATGGCGAGGGCGACGCCCCGGTAACCACCTCCGAAGGCGGCTTCGGCGATGGCCGACTGGAGCGCGAGGATCACCAGGACGAGCAGGGCGAGCGCGTCACCGACGCTGCTCGTCAACTGTGCGCTCCACAAGCGCTTCAGCTGCGGTACGCGCAGCAAGGCGCGGACGGCACGCTCTCGGGAATCTGCGACCAGGGCGTCGTCGGGGACCGGAATTCCGGCCGTTGGCTGCTCGGCACGCGTCATCCGTCCAGCCTATCCGGACGCCCAATGTCCATGCGTCCCCACCCGAACAAACGACCGCTTGTTCCCCGGGCTTCCGAAACAGGAGCCGCCGGACACCGTTCAAGCACGGTGCCCGGCATGATCCAGCGACGGGATGTCAGGCCCCCGCAGCAGAGGCCAGCCCCCCGGGACGGCCCCTCACGGCAGGGTCCAGCCCTGCGGGGTGGCGCCCTCCGCGGCAGGCGTCAGCCCTCCGAGGCGGCGCCCTTCGCGGAGGCGGCCGTCTTCTTGGCGGCCGTCTTCTTGGCCGTGGCCGTCGTCTTCTTCGCCGCGGTCTTCTTCGCCGTGGTGGTCTTCTTGGCCGTAGCGGTCTTCTTGGCGGCGGTCTTCTTCGCGGGCGCCTTCTTGGCGGCCTTCTTCGCCGTCTTCTTGGCGGGGCCCTTCGCCCGCTTCTCCGCGAGCAGCTCATAGCCCCGCTCGGGAGTGATGTCCTCCACGGAGTCCGCCGCGCGCAGGGTCGCGTTGGTCTCGCCGTCCGTCACGTACGCCCCGAAGCGTCCGTCCTTGACGACGACGGGCTTCCCGCTGACGGGGTCCTCGCCGAGCTCCTTCAAGGGCGGCTTCGCCGCGGCCCGCCCACGCTGCTTCGGCTTGGAGTAGATCTCCAGGGCCTCTTCGAGCGTGATGGTGAAGAGCTGCTCCTCGCTGTCGATCGACCGCGAGTCGGTGCCCTTCTTGAGGTAGGGGCCGTACCGCCCGTTCTGGGCGGTGATCTCCACGCCCTCGGCGTCGGCGCCGACCACCCGCGGCAGCGACATCAGCTTGAGCGCGTCGTCGAGGGTGACCGTGTCGAGGGACATGCTCTTGAAGAGCGAGGCCGTACGCGGCTTGACCGCGTTCTTGCCGGTCTTCGGGGTGCCCTCGGGGAGCACCTCCGTGACGTAGGGGCCGTAGCGCCCGTCCTTGGCGACGATCTGGTTGCCGCTGTGCGGGTCGGTGCCCAGCTCGAAGTCGCCGCTCGGCTTGGCGAGCAGCTCCTCCGCGTACTCGACGGTCAGCTCGTCGGGCGCGAGGTCCTCGGGCACGTCGGCGCGCTGGTGGTTCTCGGAGTCCCGCTCGCCGCGCTCGATGTAGGGGCCGTAGCGGCCCACGCGGAGCACGATGCCGTCGCCGACGGGGAAGGAGGACACCTCGCGGGCGTCGATCGCGCCGAGGTCGGTGACGAGCTCCTTGAGGCCGCCGAGGTGGTCGCCGTCGCCGTTGCCCGCCTCGGCGGCGGAGCCGGAGCCCTCGCCCTCGCCGAAGTAGAAGCGCCGCAGCCACGGCACGGCTTGGGCCTCGCCGCGCGCGATGCGGTCGAGGTCGTCCTCCATCTTGGCGGTGAAGTCGTAGTCGACGAGCCGCCCGAAGTGCTTCTCCAGCAGGTTGACGACGGCGAAGCTCAGGAAGGACGGCACGAGCGCCGTCCCCTTCTTGAAGACGTAGCCGCGGTCGAGGATCGTGCCGAGGATCGACGCGTACGTCGACGGGCGGCCGATCTCGCGCTCTTCGAGCTCCTTGACCAGCGAGGCCTCGGTGTAGCGGGCGGGCGGCTTGGTGGCGTGGCCGTCGACCGAGATCGCGTCGGCGGAGAGCGCGTCGCCCTCGTTGACCTGCGGGAGCCTGCGCTCGCGGTCGTCGAGCTCGGCGTTCGGGTCGTCCGCGCCCTCGACGTAGGCCTTGAGGAAGCCGTGGAAGGTGATCGTCTTGCCGGACGCGCTGAACTCGGCGTCGCGGCCGTCGGAGGCACGGCCGCCGATCTTGACCGTGACGGAGTTCCCGGTCGCGTCCTTCATCTGGGAGGCGACGGTCCGCTTCCAGATCAGCTCGTAGAGCCGGAACTGGTCACCGGTCAGACCGGTCTCCGCGGGGGTGCGGAAACGATCCCCTGAGGGACGGATCGCCTCGTGCGCCTCCTGGGCGTTCTTGACCTTGCCCGCGTAGGTGCGCGGCTTGTCCGGCAGGTAGTCGCTGCCGTAGAGCTGTGTGACCTGCGCGCGGGCGGCGGCGACCGCCGTGTCCGACAGGGTCGTGGAGTCCGTACGCATGTACGTGATGAAGCCGTTCTCGTACAGCTTCTGGGCCACCTGCATGGTGGCCTTCGCGCCGAAGCCCAGCTTGCGCGAGGCCTCCTGCTGCATGGTCGTCGTACGGAACGGGGCGTACGGCGAGCGGCGGTAGGGCTTGGACTCGACCGAGCGCACGGAGAAGGAGGTGTTCTCCAGGGCGGCGGCCAGCGCGCGGGCGTTGGCCTCGTCCAGGTGCAGGGTGTCGGACTTGAGCTGTCCGACGGAGTTGAAGTCGCGGCCCTGCGCGATGCGCTTGCCGTCGACCGTGGTGAGGCGGGCGACGAGCTGCGAGGGGTCGGAGGCGTCACCGGCGCGGCCGGTGCCGAAGGTGCCGGTCAGGTCCCAGTACTCGGCGGAGCGGAAGGCGATGCGCTCGCGCTCCCGCTCGACGACGAGGCGGGTCGCCACGGACTGCACGCGGCCCGCCGACAGGCGCGGCATGACCTTCTTCCACAGGACCGGCGAGACCTCGTAGCCGTAGAGGCGGTCGAGGATGCGGCGGGTCTCCTGGGCGTCGACCATGCGCTGGTTGAGCTCGCGCGGATTGGCCACGGCGCTGCGGATCGCGTCCTTGGTGATCTCGTGGAAGACCATCCGGTGGACGGGAACCTTGGGCTTGAGGACCTCCAGGAGGTGCCACGCGATGGCTTCGCCCTCGCGGTCCTCATCGGTGGCGAGGAAGAGCTCGTCGGAGTCCTTCAGGAGGTCCTTGAGCTTCTTGACCTGCGACTTCTTGTCGGCGTTGACGACATAGATCGGCTGGAAGTCGTGCTCGACGTCCACACCGAGGCGGCGCACCTCGCCGGTGTACTTCTCGGGCACCTCCGCGGCGCCGTTGGGGAGGTCGCGGATGTGCCCGACGCTGGCCTCGACTACGTAGCCGGGGCCGAGGTAGCTCTTGATCGTCTTCGCCTTGGCAGGCGACTCGACGATGACGAGTCGGCGGCCGCCCTGTGCGGTCTCGCTGGTCGGGGACAACTTCGCTCTTCTCTCCGGTCGACGCTCGGTGGCAGTGCGCGAGGGCAATGCTCGGCAATGCTCGTGGCAGTGCGGTGGCAGTGCTCGCATGGCTTGCGTTGCGCTGACGCTGCGGAGTGTGACGGTACATCCCGCCCCCGTGTCAAACGGGAAAAGCCCGCAACGGCCACTCGAACGGTAACCCGACTACCGCCATTCCTGCCGCCCGGAGGGTGCGGCCGCCGTTTCGCCGCCCCGTCCGGGCGGCTGCCCCGCGCCACCGGCACGATCACCGGAGGACGCCGCTCCGCCCCACCGGAAAGGGGCGGTCACCGGGCCGGTTCACAGCCGCGTGAAGCACCACACCGCGAGGAGCAGCGCGCCCGCACCCGCGAGTGCGGCGAGCGTCGCCGATGCGACGGGACTCACACCCTGGGCGACGGGTGCGCGGTGTGCGACACGCGCGCCGGTCCACAGCAGCAGCCCGGCGCCGAACAGCGCGAACACCGTCCCGGCGAAGATCGCTGGTGCGCTCTCCATAGCCCTTGCCTCCCCGTACAGCTCGTCCTTCGCGGTCCCCGCTCGGAGGCTGACACGCGCGGGAATCGGGGACGCGACATCGGGGTGAACGGACGGCGGCCGCTCGTCGCGCCCGGCTGGTCCACCGCCTCTCGGCGACCGGGCGCATGACCGGGCGCGGACCACCGCTGCCGCCCGGCCCGGGAAGGACGGCCCGGCGGCGGGCGGCCGACAGCTGACCAAGCGCCCGGGGCGTACGGGATGTTGGCCGGTTCCGCCCGTCCTGGCCGGATCGGTACGGGTACCCACCGAAACGCTGGACCTGCCCGCGTCATGCGGGACCCGCCGTCCCGGGTCGTGGAGGGAGACGCCCGTACGGCCCGGGTGCGGGCGCCACTACGGCGGGGCCGTGACGGCCCTACGCCGACGGCCCTATGCCGACGGCCCCGCGCCGACTGCCTTCCGCTCGGACGGCCCTACGCTCCGACCGGCAGCAGGAAGCCCTGCTCCACCAGGAGCCGGATCTGCGCGGGCGTCCGGTCCCGCAACAACACCGGTTCCTCGCCGACCAGTTGCGCGATGGCGTCGAGAATCCGGCCCGCGCTCAGCGACCCGTCGCACACCCCGGCGAAACCGGCGCCCACCGTGTCCACCTTGGTGGCCCGGCGCATCCCGCGGTGCTGGCGCAGCACGACGTGCTCCGGGTCCTCGGCGCCCGGCAGCCCGACCTGCTCCTGCACGACCTCGTCGGCGAGCTTGAAGTGCCCGGCGAGCAGCGCCGCGTCGTCGTGCGTGCGCAGATAGTCCTGGCGTTCGAAGAACTCCCGCACGGTGTCGCCGAGCGGCTGCTCGACGGGGTGCGGCCACTCCTCGACGGTCACGGCGGGCTCGGCGGCACCGGTCTTGCGCAGCGTGATCCAGCCGAAGCCCACGGCCCGCGTGCCACGCGCCTCGAACTCGTCCAGCCAGGCCTCGTACCGCTCCGCGTACCGCGCGGGGTCCATGCGGTGGTCCCCGGCGTCCCGCAGCCACAGCTCGGCGTACTGCGTGATGTCCTGCACCTCGCGCTGCACGATCCAGGCGTCGCAGCCGCGCGGCACCCAGGAGCGCAGACGGTCCTGCCACTCCTCGCCGTCCACGTGCTGCCAGTTGGCCAGGAAGTGCGCGTACCCCCCTTCGTTCAACCGCTCCCCCGCCTCCTGAACGAGCGAGCGGCACAGATCGTCCCCGCCCATCCCGCCGTCCCGGTAGGTGAGCCGGGCGCCCGGCGAGATCACGAAGGGCGGGTTGGAGACGATCAGGTCGTACGTCTCGTCGGCCACCGGCTCGAAGAGCGAGCCCTCCCGCAGGTCCGCCGCGGGAGCCCCGGACAGCGCGAGCGTGAGCAGCGTAAAGGCCAGGGCGCGGGGGTTGAGGTCGGTCGCGGTCACGCGCGTGGCGTGCTGCGCGGCGTGCAGCGCCTGGATACCGGACCCGGTGCCGAGATCGAGGGCGCTGTCGACCGGCGTGCGCACGGTGATCCCGGCGAGCGTCGTGGACGCCCCGCCGACGCCGAGGACGACGCCCTCGTCATGGCTGCCGATGCCGCCCGCGCCGCCGACCGCGCAGCCCAGGTCGGAGACGATGAACCAGTCCTCGCCGCTCGGACCGCCGTAGGGCCGCACGTCCACAGTCGCCCGCAGCGCGTCGTCGGGGCCGGTCAGCCAGCCGCTCTCCAGAAGGGCGCCGACGGGCAGAACACCGGCCACGCGCGCGTGCGGGACGGGCTCCTGGAGCAGGAACAGGCGTACGAGCGCGGCGAGGGCGCCGTCGCCGCGCGTGGCGCGCAGCGCGGGGACGGTCTCGCTGCGGGCGAGCGCGGCGTACGCGGAGGCCCCGAGCAGGTCGAGCAGCCCGTCGGCGGTGAAGGCCGCGTCGAGCAGCGCCTTCCGCAGGGAGGCGGCCACGTCGGCACGGTCGGACGAGGGCAGGGGGAGGCTGGCGTTACTCACCCCTCCATTGTGGCCCGCCGCCACGCCGACGCCCCCGGCGCCGCACAGGGCACCGGGGGCGTGCGGAACSTACGGCCGGAAAAGGGGCCGTGCGGCGGCGCGGGGCGGGACGTGCCGCCTTGGGGCAAGCC
>NZ_JASKYR010000619.1:0-5252 GCF_041028215.1 Streptomyces flavofungini | reverse complement strand
GCGTACGGCCGCCCCCGGTACGGGTACCCGGCCTACGCCCCACCCCCGTACGGACAGCCGCAGCCCTCGTACACACAGCCGCAGGCCCCGTACGGACAGCCGCAGCCCTACCCCGCGTACAACCCGTACCGCACCTAGGGCCCCGGGATCACGCGGAGGCCGTGTTCAGTGCCGAGAGTTCGGCCGCCGTCAGCTCCAGGTCCGCCACCGCGAGCAGCGCGGGAAGCTGCTCGACCGTGCGCGCGGAGGCGATCGGCGCCGTGACGGTGGGCTGGGCGGCCAGCCAGGCGAGCGCCACGGTCGCCGGTTCGGCGCCCCGGTCCCGCGCGATCGCGTCGAGCGCGGCGAGGACGCGGTCGCCCCGCTCGGTGCCCACGTACTGCTCGACCCGCGAGGTGCGCGCGCTGTCGGTCTTGGCCCCGGGGCGGTGCTTGCCGGTCAGGAAGCCGGACGCGAGCGCGTAGTACGGCACGGCCGCGAGGCCGGAGCGCGAGGCGACTTCCTGGAGCGGGCCCTCGTAGGTGTCGCGGGAGACCAGGTTGTAGTGCGGCTGGAGCACGGCATAGCGCGCGAGGCCCTCGCGGTCGGAGAAGTCGAGGGCCTCCTGGAGGCGCTCGGGCGTGATGTTGGAGGCGGCGATCGCGCGCACCTTGCCCGCCTCGACCAGCTCGTCGAGGGCGCCGATGAACTCCTCGACAGGGACCGAGGGGTCGTCGTAGTGCGTGTAGTACAGGTCGATGCAGTCAGTGCCCAGGCGGCGCAGCGACTCGTCGGCGGCGGCCTTGATGGTGCTCGCGGCGAGGCCCTTGCGGTCGGGGTGCGCGCCGGCCTTGGTGGCGATGACGACGTCGGAGCGGTTGCCGCGGCTCGCCAGCCACTCGCCGATCAGGGTCTCCGACTCGCCGCCCTTGTTGCCCTCGACCCAGGCGGAGTAGGCGTCGGCGGTGTCGATGAAGTTGCCGCCCGCGGCGGTGTAGGCGTCCAGGACGGCGAAGGAGGCCGTCCGGTCGGCGCTCCAGCCGAAGACGTTGCCGCCGAGGGACAGCGGGAAGACCTCCAGGCCGGAGGAGCCGAGCGTACGAAGAGAAGTCATGCGTTCCTCAACGACCGCGGCGGAAGAGGGATTCCGCGAACCACCGGGGCCCGGTGAGCGCCCATGGGGTCGCCCTACGGGTTGAGGCCCTTGCCCTGGAGCCAGGCGAGCGGGTCGATGTTGGCGCCACCGGAGGTGTGGACCTCCATGTGGAGGTGCGGTCCCGTCACGTTGCCGGTCGCGCCGACGCGGCCGATGACGTCGCCGGTGCTGACCTTCTGCCCGGCGCTGACGTTCATCGAGGACTGGTGGCAGTACCAGATCTCGGTGCCGTCCTCCAGTTCGAGGACCGTGCGGTAGCCGTAGGCCCCGGCCCAGCCGGCCTCCTTGACGGTGCCGGTGTGCACGGCCTTGAGCGGGGTACCCGTCGGCGCGGCGAAGTCGAGGCCGGTGTGGTGCCCGGAGGACCACATCGAACCGGCGTCGCCGAAGTGCGAGGTCAGGGTGTACGAGGAGGTGGGGATCGCAAAGCTCTTGGCGAGCTTGGCCAGGCGCTCGGCCTCGGCCTTGGCCTTGCGGGCCTCCTCCTCCTTCTTCTTCTTGGCGGCGGCCTTGGCCTCGGCCTTCTGCTCGGCCGCCTTCTGCTGGGCGGTGGCCTCCTCGGCGGCCTTCTTGACGGCGGCCTCCTCGGCCGCGGTCCTGACCGCGTCGTCCGCCTGGTGCTGCTGGTTCTCGGCCTGCCGCATGATGCGGGCGCGCAGCGCCTCACCGGCGTCGGTGGTGCCCTGCTCGGCGTCGGCGGAGCTGACACCGGCCGCGGTGAGCGGGGCCGCGGCGGTGACGGCGTCCGCCGGGGAGCCCGCGGAGTCGTCGGAGATCAGCGCGCCCACGCCGGGGAGGGACTTGGCCTCCGGCAGCGAGTCGGCGACGGCGCCCAGGTCGGGCAGCGATATGGAGACCGGCGGCTTGCCGTCCTGCGCGGTGGCGATGCCGCCCGCGCCGACGGCGGCGATGACGCCGACACCCAGAACGGTGGAGCTGCGGGCGAGGCCCCCGCCGCCCTTCTTGTGCACACGGTGCCTGCCGCGGACGGGGCGGACGGACTCCTCGGTGGGATTCCACTCCTCCCAGGTCTGCTCGTCGTACCCGCCGAAATCAGGGTCGTTGGGCACATACGGGGCTTCTGGGGCAGGCCGGTTGGACGCCACTGGGGCGCACTCCTTTCCTTCCTTCTCGCCTACCGGGTTAGCTGACGGGTTCGGAGCAGGAAGGTCTCCTACGAGCATCTGGCACGGAGGCACAGATGCCCGATTCACCCCAAGTTGGTGGTTCCCCGGCTCCCTTGCGGGATTAGGCGCGTGCGCACGGAGCCGCCTCTAGTGACGGCTGGGACGACCGCGCTGCGTTATCGAACGTTAATAGACAGCGGGCCCGTATTCCAAGCCGTTCCAGTTGATTGTTAACGCTCCTGGGCCGCGATCCGGCCGTACGTATGGGGACACGGGGGCCGGGACCGGGGCGAGTTGACCGCGGGCGCACGCTCACCGGAACGCGGCTTCCGTTTGACAGTACGTCAGTTGTTATGCGGAGGGGTGGCCTTCAGTCACTCGGCGTGACCTCCGGGTCGTCCGCCGCGGGGCGCCGCACAGCGAGCAGCGCCAGATCGTCCGTCGCGCTGCCCCCGGTGTGCCACCGCACCTCCTGCGTGAGCGTGGCGAGCAGCGCCTGCGGGCCCCGGCGGCCCGGGAAGATCCGCCCGCCGAGCCGGACCGCGGGGTCGTAGAACTCCCCCGCCTCGTTCCGAGCCTCCGACAGACCGTCCGTGTAGAAGAGCAGCATGCCGCCCGGCGGGAACTCCGCCTCGTCCGCCCGGTCCGGCCACACGCCCAGCGACCCCATGCCCAGCGGCAGCGCGGGCTCGGACGCGGAGAGCACGCACAGCCGCCCGTCCCCGCGCAGCAGCAGCGGCGCCGGGTGCCCCCGGTTGATCAGGCGTACGCGGCTGTCGCCGTGCCCGATCTCCGCGAGGACCGCCGTGGTGAACCCCTCGAAGGCGTCGAGCCCGTCCCGCCGGGTGCCCTCACGCGCCAGCGCCCGCTCCAGGCGCTGCGCCACCGCCTCCAGGGTGGTCTCCTGCTCGGCCGCCTCCCGGAACGCGCCGATGACCACGGCGACGGCCGCGACCGCCCCCATGCCCTTGCCGCGCACGTCCCCGACGATGAGCCGGACCCCGTGCGGGGTGTCCTGCACGGCGTACAGATCGCCGCCGATGAAGGCATCGGCCTGCGCCGCCTCGTACCGTGCCGCGATGTCGAGGCCGCCGATCCGGGCGTCCGGCTCGGGCAGGACGGCCCGCTGCGCGGTCTCGGCGATGGAGCGTGCGGTGGCGAGCCGGTCGTTGCTCCGGCGCACGACGCGGTTGATGACGACGGCGAAGACGGCGACGGTGACCACGGTGAGCAGTTCGGTGACGGACTCCACGTCGCTGGTGGCCGGGTTGCGGTAGTGCAGCAGGATGACCGCGGCGGAGGCGACGGCGCCGGTCAGGACGGTGTTGAGCAGCGAGTAGAAGGGGGCGGCGATCAGGGGCGCGGCCGTGTAGAGGGGTGCCGCGGAGAACTCGGCCGGGGTCGAGAGGTCGTACACGATGCCGACGATGAGCAGCAGGAAGGGCAGGGCGCGGACGAAGGTCCACTCATGCACGCTCGGCCCGCCGCCGTTCGCCCGCGGCGCGCTCCCGCCCCCACGGCCGGGCCCGTCGGTTCCTCCTCGCTGCCCCACCGCTCGTCTCCCGCCGACTCCGCGCCCATCACCGCGCTGCACCTGCCCAGGCTTCCCGCAGCGGGGTGCGGGCGCGACCTGGGGTGGGCCGAACGGGTTACGGGCCAGGGGCCGGGCTTCGGGCAAGGAGCGGATTACGGGCCGAAGGACCCGGAAAACACTCAGGGCCGGGAAGCTGATGCTTCCCGGCCCTGAGCCTTCAGTAGCGGGGACAGGATTTGAACCTGCGACCTCTGGGTTATGAGCCCAGCGAGCTACCGAGCTGCTCCACCCCGCGTCGGTGAACACAACTCTACGCCATCCGGAGGGGTGCGTCGAACCACGTGGAGGTGGGCCCGGCCTCAGGCGTTCTCGGCGTGGGTGAGCGTCTCCCAGGCGACGAAGAGATCGTCGGTGCCCTCGGGGCGGCGCTGCTCCGTGTACTTCTCGGTCTGCGGCATCGCCAGCTTCAGCCGGTTCCGCAGATGGTTGAGGCCCACCTCGGTGTCGGGCCCCATGTCCCGCCGTACCGTGCCGCCGCACAGCCACCCGGGCGGCTCCGCGCCGAGCTGGTACGCGGAGTGGAACTCCAGGGCGGCCCGCAGCCGGTCCTTGACCTCGCCGTAGAGGTCGACGCCCTGGTGCCGGGCGGTCTCCGCCATGTGCGCGGTGGCGGCGAGCGAGTATCCGGCGTGCTTGAAGTTGCGGCAGGTCTCCTGGGACAGGCCGTCGGTGTAGGTGCCCTGCCCGAACCAGTACGTCTTCAGCTCGGCGGCGGTGTCGATGCCGCTGTTCTCCGGGGAGCGGGGCAGCTTCCCGTCGGAGGCGAGGTAGAAGTACGCGGGTACGCGGGTCCGGAAGTGGTGCACGGCCTTCTCGAACGTGGCGTGGTCGTCGAGGAAGACGGCCATGCTCATCGTCGCGTCGGCCATCACCAGGTCCCAGTTGCCGTTGCGGCCGGCCGAGCCGTCCCTGACCTGGGGCAGATAGGCGTTGCGCAGCATCCGCTCGAAGCGCAGCAGCCGCCCGTCGCTCCAGCCGTCGTAGGTGTAGCGCACGGCTTCGGCGGCGCGGGCCCAGGACGAGGCGGCCCAGCCGGTCTGGAGTCCGGCGTTCTCCCCGGTGTGCCGGGTGATCACCTCGGCCCAGGCGTCCATGATCTGCACGGCCTTCTCGGCTTGGGCGCGCTCGCCGGTGATGTTCCAGAGCAGGGCGTGGGTGTACGCGGCCAGCGCGTCCTGGCGCTCCTCGACGCAGCCGTGGCCGGGGCGGTCGTCGGGCGGGCACTCGACGACGGCGTACGGCTTCGCCGTGTAGTCACCCGCCGCGTACGTGCTGCTCCGCATCTGCTCGTACGCCGCGCGCCAGGGCTGTTCGCGGGCCTCGACGTGGGCGCGGACCCGGTCGAGCTGTTCCTTGCCGACGAGCACGCCGGGGTGGGTGAACGCCAGGTCGAGGG
>NZ_JASKYR010000618.1:0-5677 GCF_041028215.1 Streptomyces flavofungini | reverse complement strand
CAGTTCCAGGCCCGGCGGCAGCGCGCCCCGGGCGTCGAGCAGCGCGCGCAGGCCGAGGTGGGCGGGGACGGCCCCGGCCGCCCCGGCGAGCGCCGCCCAGGCGGCCACCCGGCCGACCTCGCGGCCCACCGCGCCCCGCAGCTGCCGGGGCGTCRCGCCGACCGCACGCAGCAGGCCGAGCTCCCGCGAGCGCTGCGCCAGCGCCTGCACCACCGTCGAGGCCACGACGAGCAGCGCGATGAGCACCACCGTGGCCGTCACGGAGCCGAGCAGGGCGAGCATCCCGGACCGCGCGGGGACGGCGGCGAGGAACTCGGCTTCGCCGCGCCCATCCCCGGTCAGGACGCGCAGCCCGGCGCGGTCGCCCTCGGCACGGTGGCCGACGCTCTCCAGGGAGGCCGCGTCCAGGGCGTGCCGCACGCGCGCGTACAGGGTGGCGGTGCTCGTCCCCGGTGTGGCCGTCACGCCGATGGCGGCCACGGAGCCCGGGTGCCCGGCGAGCCGCCGTGCCTCGGCGGAGGTGAACCAGACGGTGGCGCGGGGGCCTTCGGCGACGCCGGAGACGGTGTACGTGGTGACGGCTCCGCCGGTCCGCAGGGCCACGCGGTCGCCGGTCCGCGCCGTGCCCGCCCCGACGACGACCTCAAAGGCGCGGCGCGGGGCGGTGCCGTCGCGCAGCCCGTACGGGCCGAACCGCGCGGCGTCCCAGGGGCGCCCGGTGGCGGCGGTGCCCCGGACGCCGAGCGGGATGACCTCGTCGGCCACGGCCGCGCGCACTCCGGGGACCCGGCGCACGGTGTCCAGCGCCGCGCGCGGCACCCGGACCCGCTCGGTGAGCCCCGCCGTCGCCGTCTCGGGGGCGCTGCCCCAGGGCTTGGCGGTGTAGCGGGTGTGCTGGTCCCCGGCGACGACGAGGTCGGCCGCGGCGTACCGCTCCACGCGCGCGTGCCCGAGCCCGGCCGAGGCGAGGGTGAGCCCGAAGGAGCCGAGCAGCAGTGAGGTGAGCGCGAGCGCGGCGAAGACGGCGGCCCAGGCTCTGCGGTGCAGGCGCGACGCGCGGGAGGCGAGGAGGGCGACGGGGTTGACGCCGACGGGCTTGGCGCTGACGGACTGGACGCTTCCGGGGCCGCCGCTCATGCCGCGAACCTCCCCAGCGAGCGCATGACGTCGTGCACCTGGTCCGCGCGGGGGTCGTGCAGATGGTGCACGACGCTGCCGCCCGCGAGGAAGAGGGCCTCGTCCGCCCAGGCGGCGGCGGCCGGATCGTGCGTCACCATCAGCACCGTGTGGCCGTCCGCGTCGACCGCGTGGCGCAGCAGCGCGAGGACGTCCCGCGCGGTCGCCGGGTCGAGGGCGCCCGTGGGCTCGTCGGCGAAGACGACCTCCGGTGACGTCACCAGGGCGCGGGCGACGGCCACGCGCTGCTGCTGGCCGCCGGAGAGTTCGTCCGTCCTGTCCTCGGCGCGTCCGGCGAGCCCGACCTCGGCGAGGGCGCGGCGGGCCCGTCCCTCGTCGTGGCCGCCGCCGAGCAGCAGCGGCAGGGCGACGTTCTCCAGCACGCTCAGTGACGGCACGAGGTTGTGCGCCTGGAAGACGAAGCCGACGCGCTCGCGGCGGAGCCGGGTCAGTGCGGCCTCGCCGAGCGGTCCGAGGTCGACGCCGCCGATGCGGACGGTGCCGGTGGAGGGGCGGTCGAGCCCCGCCGCGCACTGGAGCAGCGTCGACTTGCCGGAGCCGGAGGGGCCCATGACGGCGAGGAACCGCCCGCGCTCCACGGTGAGGTCGAGCGGGGCGAGGGCGCGCACACCGCGCCGGTAGGACCTGCTGACCCCGTCGAGCCGGAGCGCGCCGTGCTCACCGACCGCCGCCCTGCCGACGGTGTCACCGCCGTGGCGTTGCCGCCTGAACATGTCGTACGTCCTCTCCGTGACCGTTCCGCTGCCACGGAGAACGCTAGAAATCCGGGGGCGGACGGGGGAGAGAGTGTGGTCCCGTAGGGGAGGTGTAGGTGGCTACACCTCCCCAACGGGTGGCGCCTGATGGTGCCATCCCGTGCCGCTGATGGCTCCGCGCCCGCCGCGATCCGGCCGCCCCGGGCCCGGCAGGCTTCCTCAGGGATTCACGGCGAACGCCCTCAACGCCTCTGACCTGGTCATTCGCTGCCAGGTGTCGTCGTGGCGCCAAAAAAGTGCATCGTTGGAGCCAAAAGGCCTCGCAGTGGTGCCAGAGCTGTGCCATCATGGCATCAGCAACGGCAAGCACACGGAGTGAATCCCGAGAAGGGGGTGGGTCGATCATGGTGGAGACCACCGGGGCAACGAGTGACGGACAGCAGGCCGGACCTGGCGCCATCGCCGCCTTCGCGCGCTTCGTGCTCTTCGGCGGCGGCGTGGGCCTCGCGTCCAGCTTCGCCGTCGCGGCCCTCGCCTCCTCGGTCCCGTGGGCCCTGGCCAACGCGCTGGTGACGGTGGTCTCCACGCTCCTGGCCACCGAGCTGCACGCCCGCTTCACCTTCGGTGCGGGTGGCCGGGCGACCTGGCGACAGCATGTGCAGTCGGCCGGTTCGGCGGCCGCGGCGTACGCGGTGACCTGCGTGGCGATGGTCGTCCTGCACCAGTTGGTGGCGGCGCCCGGCGCCGTCGCCGAGCAGGCGGTCTACCTCTCGGCGTCAGCACTCGCCGGAATCGCCCGCTTCGCGGTCCTGCGCCTGCTGGTCTTCGCCCGCTCCCTGTCCAAGCCGGTGCCCGCGGCGCCGGAGGCCGCGCCTGTCGCCGCCTCGACCGCGTCCCCCGCCCGGAAGGCCCTGCCGGTCCCCGCGACCGTGGGTCACGGAGCGCCCCGGCCCACGGCCGCGGCCCTCTGCGCCGCCGCCTGACCGGAAGGTCAGCGCGCCTGCCAGCCCGCCCACGCCGAGGCCACCATCTCGCGGACGTCCCGCCGCGCCGTCCAGCCGAGTTCCTTCGTGATGCGTTCCGCCGATGCCACGACCCGGGCCGGGTCGCCGGGGCGGCGGGGGGTGACCACGGGAGGTGTGTCGTGGCCCGTGACCTCGTTGATCAGGGTCGTCATCGCGCGGACCGAGACGCCCTCGCCGCGGCCGATGTTCAGGGTCAGGTCCGTGCCGGGCGGCGAGGAGGCGAGGGCGCGGGCCGTCGCCACGTGGGCCTCGGCGACATCGGCGACGTGGATGTAGTCGCGTACGCATGTGCCGTCGGGCGTGGCGTAGTCCGCGCCGAAGATGCGGGGGGCCTCGCCGGCCGTGAGCTTCTCGAAGACCATCGGGACGAGGTTGAAGACGCCGGTGTCCGCGAGCTCCGGGGAGGCCGCGCCCGCCACGTTGAAATAGCGCAGGGAAGCCGTTGTCAGGCCGTGCGCGCGGCCCGCCGCCCGCACCAGCCACTCGCCCGCGAGCTTCGTCTCGCCGTACGGGCTCATCGGCAGGCACGGCGTCTCCTCGGTCACCAGGTCGACGTCGGGCATGCCGTACACCGAGGCGGACGAGGAGAAGACGAAGTGCGCCACGGCGGACGCCGGGGCCGTCACGGCGTCCAGCAGGACCCGCAGGCCCTCCATGTTCTCGTGGTAGTAGTGCAGCGGACGCTCGACCGACCCCGCCACCTGCTTCTTGCCCGCCAGGTGGACCACGCCGGTCACCGCGTGCTCCGCGACGACGCGCCGGAGCAGCTCGCCGTCGAGGACCGAGCCGACCACCAGCGGCACACCCTCCGGGACGCGATCGGCGACGCCGGTGGACAGGTCGTCGTAGACCACGGCCCGCTCGCCCGCCTCCGACATGGCGCGGACGACATGCGCTCCGATGTATCCGGCACCACCGGTGATCAGCCAGGTCATGGTCGTCTTGTCCCGTCTTGTCGTCATCGTGGCTATGACGTGCAGTCTTGACGTTGCAGTCGACGTGCAGTCTCGCAGAGGGGGTGTTCGAGGGGCGTCAGCGTCAGTGGGCCGTGGTGCCCGTGAGCGTGCGGACAAGCCGGGTGAGGCGCCGCTTCGCGACGCCCGCGACGCCCCGCACACCGGGGGCGAGCCGCACCGAGAGACTGCCCGCCTGGGTGGCGTAGGGCTGGACGAGGAGCACCCCGCGCCGCCCGCCGGGCACCACCGTGCGGCGCAGCAGACCGGGCCCCGCGACGGCCCGCGCGGTCGCCTCGCGCGCCGTCCCGTCGGCGAAGTGCAGCCGCAGCCGGACGTCCCAGACGCCGCCCTGAAGCGCCGCGAGGTCGAGCAGCACCTCGGCGGACCAGGTGCCGTCGGCCCGCGCGGCACCGAACGCGGCGGTACGGCGCTGTCCGGGCAGACCGCTCTGCCGGTGGATCAGCTCGACGTCCACCGTGCCGGGCCCCGCGTCCGCCACCCGTCCGTACAGCTCGCGGAGCCGGAGCGTCAGCCGGGCGCTCCCCGGGCGCGGGCGCAGCTCGCCGTCGACCGCGAGCGGCAGCAGCCGGACCGGGCGCACGAGCAGATGCTCCAGGGTGACCTGGGGGAGGTCGTCCGCCCAGATCGGCGTGGCGTCGGCCGCCCGCGGATACGGCGGCGGGAGCCGGGCCGGGCGCGCCGCCACCTCCTTCAGGCGGGTCAGGTCGCGCGGCTCCGCCGAGGCGAGGACGACGCGCGCGATGACCCGGCCGGGGGCGGGCGCCGCGTCGAGGTCGGCGGTGTCGAACGTCGCGAGGTACGCGCGCGTGAGGGACCACCACTCGCGCCGGTACTCCGCGCCCCGCGAGGTCAGTTCGCGCGCGTACATCCGCAGCTCGTGGTCGATGAACTTGGCGCGGGCCGCCCGCGCGAGCCGCTTGCCGCCGGTGCCGGGCGCGCCCCGCAGAATCTCCACGGACCGGCGGTGCGCCTCCATGCGGGCCTGCCAGTTGGTGATCCCCGAGCGGTCGAGGGAGATCGACAGCTTGGTGGCGGCGCGGCGCACGTGCCACACGTACACCGTGTCGGGGATCAGCGCGATGCGCGGTGCCGCGGCGAGCATCCGCGCGCAGAACACGAAGTCCTCGTAGATGAAGCGGCCTTCGGGAAAGCGGACGTCGTGCTTGCGGAGGAAGTCCGTGCAGTAGAGCTTGTCGACGCAGAGCGTGTCGTGGACGAGGCGGGTGCGCAGCTCGGGGCGCGGCACGAGCCGCGCCGTGGCGTACAGCTCGGGCTGCCAGGGCACCTCGCGCCCCGACGGCAGCTCGCGGCGCACGCAGAGACCGGCGGCGACCTCGGCGTCCCGCGCGGCCGCCGCGGCGTACAGCGCGTCGGCCGCACCCGGCGGCAGCACGTCGTCGCTGTCGAGGAACATCAGGTACGGGAGGGCCGCGGCGTCGATCCCGTCGTTGCGGGGCGTTCCGCAGCCGCCGCTGTTGGTGGCGCGGCGGATCACCCGGACACGGCGGTCGCGCTCCGCGAGGGCGGCCAGGAGCGCGCCGCTGCCGTCCGTGGAGCAGTCGTCGACGGCGATCACCTCGCCGACGACGGGGCCCTGGGCCAGCGCGGAGCGCACCGCGTCGGCGATGTGTGCCACGTCGTTGTAGCCGATCACGACGACGGAGACCTGCGCGTGCGGGTGGTGGGAGGGGCGATTCTGGGCAGGCGGCTGAGACAGGGTGCGGTCCACGGTGGGAATTTTAGTGGTTTCTCGTAATTATCCGATTAGGGGGGCATTCGTGGC
>NZ_JASKYR010000617.1:0-6019 GCF_041028215.1 Streptomyces flavofungini | reverse complement strand
CCCACTCGACGCGGACCGGGTCGCCGTCGCGCACCGTCGCCAGGSGCSGGCGGTCSCCGTCGGGCCAGAACGCCACGGTCCCGGGCTCGACGACCTGCTGGGCGCCGTCCTCGCGGGCGGCGCTCACGCCGGTGTCGAAGTAGACCTCCTCGCCCCAGGTGTGGGCGGTGGGGGCGAGGACGGCGCCCAGGCMGCCGGTGCCGCCGGTGATGACGACGGTGCCCTCGGGGTTCCAGGCGGCGGCGTCGGTGTCGCCGGGGCGGACCCGGGCGAGGCGGGCGCCGAGCACCGCACCGTCGCGCAGGGCGAGCTGCGGTTCGTCGGCGGCCAGGGCGGCGTTGAGCGCGGCGGGCGCGGCATCGGCGCGCGCGCCGGGGTCGAGGTCGAGCAGGCCGAAGCGGCCGGGGTGTTCGGTCTGGGCGGAGCGCACCAGGCCCCAGACGGCGGCGGCGGCCGGGTCGGTGATGCCGCTCTCCCCCGCGGCGACCGCGCCCCGGGTGACGAACACCAGGCGCGAGCCGTGCGGGGTGTCGGCGGCGAGCCACTCCTTGACCTGCCCGAGGACGTGCGCGGTGAGCGTGTGAACGGCGGCCGGGACCTCCTCACCCGCGCCCGTGACGGGGGCGAGCACCAGGGCGGGCGTGTCGGCGCCGGGGGTGCACGCGCTCAGCTCCGCCCCGGCGGCGGTGAGGGCGGCGCCCAGCTGGTACGGGTCGGCGCCGAGCAGGCCGACGGCGCCGGTGAGGGGGTCGCCCGCGGTGCCGGGCACCCGTACCCAGTCCAGGGCGAACAGGGCGTCCCGCTCCAGGGCGGAGGCGGCGGCGCCCCGGGCGTCGGGCGCGGAGCGCAGGACCAGGGAGCCGACCGAGGCGAGGGGCGCGCCGGTGGTGTCGGCGAGGGACAGGGCGACGGCGTCGTCACCGGCCGGGGTGATGCGCACCCGGGCCTCGGCGGCGCCGCTCGCGTGCAGGGTGACGTCCTGCCAGGCGAAGGGCAGCCCGCCGCGGGCGTCCTCGCCGAGCGGTGCGAGGGCGGTGGCGTGCAGGGCGGCGTCGAGCAGGGCGGGGTGCAGGCCGAAGGCGGTGGCGTCGGAGGCCGGTCCCGCGTCCAGGGCGACGTCGGCGAAGGTCTCGTCACCGCGCCGCCAGACGCCGCGCAGGCCGCGGAAGGCGGGCCCGTAGGAGAATCCGGCCTCGGCCAGACCGTCGTAGAAGCCGTCGAGCGCGACGGCCTCGGCGTCCGCGGGCGGCCAGACGGCGGCGTCGAACTCCGCCGTGTCCGCCGGGGACTGCGCACCGGGTGCCAGCGTGCCCGCGGCGTGCTGGGTCCAGGCCCTGTCCTCATCGCCGTCGGGGCGGGAGTACAGGTTCAGGGTGCGGCGGCCGGTCTCGTCGGGGCTGCCGATCCACACCTGGACCTGGACCCCGCCGTCCTCGGGCAGCGCGAGCGGCGCGGCCAGCGTGAGGTCCTCGACGCGTTCGCAGCCCACCTCGTCACCGGCGCGCACGGCCAGCTCAAGGAAGGCGGTGCCCGCCAGCAGGACGGTGCCGCGCACGGCGTGGTCGGCGAGCCAGGGGTGGGTGCGCACCGAGAGACGGCCGGTGAGGAGCAGGCCGTCGGAGTTGGCGAGGGTGACGGCGGCGGCCAGCAGCGGGTGGTGGGCGGCGCCGAGCCCGGCGGAGCGCATGTCGCCGGTGAGTCCGGTAACGCCCTTGGGCCAGAAGCGGCGGTGCTGGAAGGCGTAGGTGGGCAGGTCGGCGCGGGCGGCGCCGGTGCCGTCGAACCAGCCCTGCCAGCGCAGCGCGGCGCCGCGCAGGTACAGGCCGGTGGCGGCCTCGGTGAGGGCGGCGGCCTCGGGGCGGTCCTTGCGCAGCGAGGCCAGCACGGCGGCCTGCTCGTGCCCCTGGTCGTCGAGGACGGTGCGGGTGAGGGCGGCGAGCGTGGCGTCGGGGCCCAGTTCGAGGAAGAGTCCGGTGCCGTGTCCGGCGAGCCAGGAGACGCCGTCGGCGAAGCGCACCGCGTGCCGGACGTGGTCGGTCCAGTGGTCGGCGGAGGTGAGCTGCTCGACGGTGGCGGGCGCGCCGGTCAGGTTGGTGACGACCGGGATGGTGGGTGCCTGCGGGGAGAGCCCGGCGACGACCGCGCGGAACTCCTCCAGCATGGGCTCCATGAGCGGTGAGTGGAAGGCGTGCGAGACCCGCAGCCGCCGGGTGCGGCGGCCCAGGGCGGCGACGCGCGCGGCGATGTCCTCGACCGCGCCGGCCGCACCGGCGACGACGACGGCCGAGGGGCCGTTGACGGCGGCGACGGAGACCTGCCCGGGGTGGTCGGCGAGGAGCGGGGCGACCTCGTCCTCGGTGGCCTCCAGGGAGGCCATGGCGCCGCCCTCGGGCAGCGCCTGCATCAGCCGGCCGCGCGCCAGGACCAGGGTGCAGGCGTCCGCCAGGGAGAACACCCCGGCCACATGGGCGGCGGCGATCTCACCGACGGAGTGCCCGGCGAGGTGGTCCGCGCTGACGCCGAAGGACTCGACGAGGCGGTAGAGCGCCACTTCGAGGGCGAACAGCGCGGGCTGGGCGTACTCGGTGCGGTCGAGCAGAGCGGCCTCCGCGCTGCCCTCCTCGGCGAACATCAGCGAACGCAGCGGCCGGTCGAGCCCGGCGTCGAGGTGGCCGAGGATCTCGTCCAGGGCGTCGGCGAAGACGGGGAAGCGCGCGGACAGCTCGCGGCCCATGCCCGGACGCTGGGAGCCCTGTCCTGAGAAGAGCACCGCGAGCTTGGTGCGTCCGCGCACCTGGTGGGTGGTCAGGCCGGGGGCGTCCGCACCGGCGGCCAGCGCGGTGAGGGCGGCGACGGCGGTGTCCAGGCCGGTGGCGGTGAACGCCGCCCGGTGCTCGAAGGCGGAGCGGGTGGTGGCCAGCGCGTGGGAGACGTCCAGGGCGCGCGGCGCGGGGTGGGCGGTCAGGTGGTCGAGGAGCCGGGCGGCCTGGGCGCACAGCGCCTCGGGGGTGCGCCCGGAGAGCAGCCAGGGCAGTGCCCCCGCCTCGACGGCGGGCGCGTCCGCTGCCCCTTCGGGCTCGCCCGCCTCGGAGGGCCGCTCGGCCGGGGCCTCCTCGATGATGGTGTGCGCGTTGGTGCCGGACAGGCCGAAGGAGGAGATGCCCGCGCGGCGCGGCGCCCCGGGGGTGCGCGGCCAGGGGGCGGGCTCGGTGAGCAGCCGGACGGCGCCCTCGGTCCAGTCGACGTGGCTGGACGGCTGGTCCACGTGCAGGGTCCGGGGCAGCAGGTCGTSGCGCATCGCCATGACCATCTTGATGATGCCCGCGATGCCCGCGGCGGCCTGGGTGTGGCTGATGTTGGACTTCACCGAGCCGAGCAGCAGCGGGCGTTCGGGGTCGCGGCCCTGGCCGTAGGTGGCGAGCAGGGCCTSCRCCKCKWCGRSGTCGGCGGCGGTCAGCCGGGCGTTGACCAGGGCGGATTCGATGACGCGCCGCTGGGAGGGGCCGTTGGGGGCGGTCAGGCCGTTGGAGGCGCCGTCCTGGTTGACGGCCGAGCCGCGCACCACGGCGAGGACGTGGTGACCGTTGCGGCGGGCCTCGGAGAGCCGCTCAAGGACGAGCACGCCGACGCCTTCGGACCAGCCGGTGCCGTTGGCGGCGTCGGCGAAGGACTTGCAGCGGCCGTCGGCGGCGAGGCCGCCCTGCCGGGCGAACTCGACGAAGGTGGTGGGGCTCGCCATCACGGTGACGCCCGCGGCCAGCGCGAGGGAGCACTCCCCCGCGCGCAGCGACTGGGCGGCGAGGTGCACCGCGACCAGGGAGGAGGAGCACGCGGTGTCGACGGTCACGGCGGGCCCGACGGCGCCGAAGAAGTACGACAGGCGGCCCGACAGGATGCTCGTGGCGTTGCCGGTGAGCTGGAAGCCCTGTACGTCGTCGTCGGGGCCCACCCGGTAGTCCTGCGGCATGGCGCCGACGAACATGCCGGTGCGGCTGCCGCGCACCCCGGCGGGGTCGATGCCCGCGCGTTCGAACGCCTCCCAGCCGGTTTCGAGCAGAAGCCGCTGCTGGGGGTCCATGGACAGCGCCTCGCGCGGCGAGATGCCGAAGAAGTCCGGGTCGAAGGCGGGCGCGTCGTGCAGGAAGCCGCCCGCGAAGTCGGCGGGCCCGTCGCCGATGGCCGCCTCCCAGCCGCGGTCCTCGGGCATGCCGGTGATGCCGTCCTCACCGGCCGCCAGCATCCGCCACAGCTCCTCGGGGCTGCTGACGCCGCCGGGGTAGCGGCAGCTCATCCCGACGATCGCGATGGGCTCGGTGGCCGCCGCCTCCAGTTCACTCACCCGCTCCCGCGAGCGCTTCAGGTCAGCGCTGGCCCGCCGGAGGTAGTCCCGGAGCTTCTGTTCCTTGTCCATTTCAACGCAACCCATCTGGAAGAAGACCGGCGGACGGCTGACGATCCGACGTGGACACCGGAGTCCCGGGGCGGCCGTGGGGCGCCGGGACGTCGGGGGTGTCCGAAAAGGGGAGAACGAGTGGGGGCAGCACCACGGCGGTCCGCCCGGCGCGGTGGCTCACGCCTCGTCCACGCGCCTGCGGGAGCGGGTGGGGCACCGCGTCGCGGGCGGTGTTGCCGTGCACACGAATCCGCTGACCATGGGCACAGTCTGCGACGAGGTGTTTTTGGAATTCCCTAGTCTGTGCGGGCGGTTCGCGGCGGCCATCGTGGCCGCGCGTCCGCGGTGGGTGCGGGCCCGGCCGGGCCCGCACCCCTACGCCACCTACCAGGCGCCGCCGGAGCCGGTGGTCCCGGCGGTCAGCAGACGGCTGTAGTCCCGCTCGCGGGAGGCCTGGCGCAGGTCGGACTCGACCATCATGCGCATCAGCTCCTCGAAGTCGACCTCGGGCTTCCAGCCCAGCTCGCGGCGGGCGTTGCTGGAATCCGCGCAGAGCGTCTCGACCTCGGCGGGCCGCACGAGCCCGGGATCGACCACCACGTGGTCCCGCCAGTCCAGGCCGACGTGCTCGAAGGCGATGCGGGCGGCGTCACGCACCTTGTGCATGCTGCCGGTGCCCACCACGAAGTCCTCGGGCTCCTCCTGCTGGAGCATCAGGTGCATGGCGCGTACGTAGTCACCGGCGAAGCCCCAGTCGCGCTCGGCGTCGAGGTTGCCCAGGCTGAGCTTGTCCGCGAGCCCCAGCTTGATCTGCGCCACCGCCAGGGAGATCTTCCGCGTCACGAACTCGGCGCCGCGCCGGGGCGACTCGTGGTTGAACAGGATGCCCGAGACGCCGTACATCCCGTACGACTCGCGGTAGTTGCGGGTCATGTAGTGGCCGAACGTCTTGGCCACGCCGTAGGGGCTGCGCGGGTGCAGGAAGGTGGTCTCCCGCTGCGGGCTCTCCGCCACCTTGCCGTACATCTCCGAGGAGGATGCCTGGTAGAAGCGGATCTGCCCCCGGGGTGTGCCGCCGGAGGACTTGTTCAGGCCGGACACCATCCGAACGGCCTCCAGCATCCGCAGCACGCCGGTGCCGTTGACCTCGGTGACCAGCTCGGGCTGCTGCCAGGACATGGGGACGAACGAGATGGCCCCCAGGTTGTAGACCTCGTCGGGCTGGACCAGGTCCACGGCCGACACCAGGCTGCCCTGGTCCATGAGGTCACCGTCCACGAAGGACAGTTCGGGGATCAGTTTGGCTATCCGGTCCTTCCGGGGGTTGGCCTGGCCCCGGCAGAGCCCCCACACCTGGTAGCCCAGGCCGAGGAGGTGTTCCGCCAGGTACGAGCCGTCCTGTCCGGTGATTCCGGTGATGAGTGCGCGCTTGGACATCTTCCCTCTTTCCACCGCCACGGTGAGGACCGGTCGGGCGGAAGTCCGCGCCCGCGGGGCGGACTGGTCGACACCCAATGCGTTCCGCGCACGTCCGGCGGCGGGCTGGCCCGACGCCGAAGCACACGACGCACGGCCCCCCCCCCCCCCCCCCCCCCCCCACTCATCACCGGAATCACCGGACAGGAC
>NZ_JASKYR010000616.1:0-4016 GCF_041028215.1 Streptomyces flavofungini | reverse complement strand
AGCGGTAGTCGACGGCGCCCTGCGTCATCCGCATGTACGCCTCCTCCAGCGAGGCCTGGTGCGGGGAGAGCTCCCACAGGCGCACGTCGGCGCCGTGCGCCAGGTCGCTGATGCGGGGCAGCGGCAGGCCCGTGACGCGCAGCGCGCCGTCCTGCTCGGGCAGCACCTGGCCGCCCGCCTCGGTCAGCGCGGCCGTCAGCTTCTCGCGGTGCTGCGGCTCGCCGTCCGGCGTGCGCACGCGCGCGAAGTCGGCGGAGTTGTGCGAGATGAAGTCCTTGACGCTCATGTCGGCGAGGAGCTGACCGCGGCCGATCACGATCAGGTGCTCGGCCGTGAGGGCCATCTCGCTCATGAGGTGGGACGAGACGAAGACCGTGCGGCCCTCGGCCGCGAGCGCCTTCATCAGGTTGCGCACCCAGAGGATGCCCTCGGGGTCGAGGCCGTTGACCGGCTCGTCGAAGAGCAGCACCTGCGGGTCGCCGAGGAGCGCCGCCGCGATGCCGAGGCGCTGGCCCATGCCGAGCGAGAAGCCCTTGGAGCGCTTCCTCGCCACGTCCTGGAGGCCCACGACACCGAGCACCTCGTCCACCCGGCGGGCCGGGATGCCGGAGAGCTGCGCGAGGCACAGGAGGTGGTTGCGGGCGTGCCGCCCGCCGTGCACCGCCTTGGCGTCGAGCAGGGCGCCGACCTGGCGCGGGGCGTTCGGGAGCTTGCGGTACGGGTAGCCGCCGATCGTCACCTGCCCCTGGGTCGGCGCGTCGAGCCCGAGGATCATGCGCATCGTCGTCGACTTGCCCGAGCCGTTGGGGCCCAGGAAGCCGGTGACGGTTCCGGGCCGCACCTGGAAGGAAAGGTTGTACACGGCTGTCTTGGCGCCATAGCGCTTCGTCAGGCCGACTGCCTCGATCATTCTCCGCACCCATCGAATGGTTCAGGACGTCGGGGCACACGCCCCCGTAAGGGTTAGGAGGATATCGGTGGGCTGACGGTTCCAGCCAAGAGCGGGTAAAACTTGACGGGCTCCCGCGACCCCCGGGCCGGGCGTGGCGCTTCCCGTGGTGTCCCGTCTCCTCAGGCGTCCCGCTTCTTCAGGAGCGCGTACCCGCCCAGCAGCGCGAGGACGACCCACGCCAGCATGATCGCCAGACCGCCCCAGGGCCCGTACGGGGTGTCGTCGTCGAACGGCGTCTTGACCTGCATGATCCTGCTCCCGGCCTGGTCGGGCAGGAAGCGGCCGATCTTCTTGGTCGCCGAGACGTTGCCGAGGATGCTGGAGATCAGGAAGAAGAACGGCATCAGGATGCCGAGGGAGAGCATGGGGCTGCGCAGCATCGTCGCGACGCCCATCGAGAACATCGCGATGAGCGTCATGTAGAGCCCGCCGCCGATGACCGCGCGCAGCACCCCGGGGTCGCCGATCCCCGCCTTGTACGGGCCGAGCACCGCCTGCCCCACGAAGAACGTGATGAAGCTGGTGGCCAGGCCCACGGCGAGCGCCAGCAGGGTGGCCACGAAGATCTTGCCGAAGAGGAACGAGCCGCGCCGCGGCACGGCGGCGAGCGAGGTGCGGATCATGCCGGTGCTGTACTCGTTGGAGACGACGAGCACCCCGAAGACGATCATCGCGAGCTGGCCGAGGGACATCCCGGCGAAGCTGATGTAGGTCGGGTCGAAGGTCAGCCGGTCCTTGGCGTTCAGGCTGTCGTAGTCGTTCTTGGACAGGACGCTGATCAGCGTCCCGAGCGCGATCGTGACGACTCCGGCGAGGCCGAGCGTCCAGACGGTCGAGGAGACCGAGCGGATCTTGGTCCACTCCGACTTCAGTACCTGTGCCGCGGCCATCGCTCAGGCCCCTTTCCGCTGCTGCCAGTCCTCGCCCCAGGCGGGCCGCTCACCCGCCGGGGTCGCGCCGCCCGCCCGTCCCGAGTGCGCGTGGTACTCCACCGACTCCGCGGTGAGCTGCATGAAGGCCTCCTCCAGCGATGCCTGCTGGGGGCTCAGTTCATGGAGGACGAGCTGCCGGCTCGCGGCGAGCTCGCCGAGCCGCTCGGGCGGCGTGCCGTCCACCTCCAGGGCGCCGTCCCCTGCCTCGACGGCCGTGATGCCCGCCTCGTGCAGTACGTCCAGGAGCAGCTCGCGCTGCGGGGAGCGCAGCCGTACGTAGCTGCGGGAGTTCTGCCGGATGAAGTCGGCCATGGAGGTGTCCGCGAGGAGCCGGCCCTGGCCGATGACGACGAGGTGGTCCGCGGTCAGCGCCATCTCGCTCATCAGGTGCGAGGAGACGAAGACCGTGCGGCCCTCGGCGGCCAGGGACTTCATCAGATTGCGGATCCAGTGGATGCCCTCGGGGTCCAGACCGTTGACCGGCTCGTCGAACATCAGGATGCGGGGGTCGCCGAGCAGCGCCCCCGCGATGCCGAGACGCTGGCCCATGCCGAGCGAGAACCCCTTGGCCTTCTTCCTGGCCACGGCCGTCAGGCCGACGGTGTCGAGCACCTCGGTGACCCGGGAGCGCGGGATGCCGTTGCTCTGCGCGAGGCAGAGCAGATGGTTGAAGGCGCTGCGCCCGCCGTGCATGGCCTTGGCGTCGAGGAGCGCGCCGACGCAGGTGAGGGGGTCCTTGAGAGCGGAGTAGTGCTTGCCCTCGATGCGCACGTCACCGGCCGTCGGATTGTCGAGGCCGAGCATCATGCGCATGGTCGTGGACTTCCCGGCGCCATTGGGCCCGAGGAAGCCGGTGACGATGCCGGGCCGCACGGCGAAGGTGAGGTCGTTGACGGCCACCTTCTCGCCGTACCGCTTGGTCAGCCCGTCGAGCGTGATCATGCGGATACGCTAAAACGCGACAAAGCCCCCCGCCACCGGAGTGGCGGGGGGCTGCCGCGAGTGGCGGGGGCCCGCTGCCCCACGGGCCTCAGCGCGTCTGCTGCGCCGGCACGCCGCGGGAGACGGGCTCGTCGTCCGCGGGCGTACCCGCGGCGGCGACGGCCGCACCCGTGAGCGTGGCCAGCATCTCGCGCACATTGGTGAGCTGGGCGTTGATGCTGTCCCGCCGGTTCGTGAGCGCGGCGAGCTCCCGCTCGGACTCCGACCGGATGCGGTCCGCCTTGGCGTTCGCGTCGGCGACGATGTCCTCGGCCTGACGCTGCGCGGTCTCCACCGTCTGGCGGGCACGGCGCTCCGCGTCGGTGCGCAGCTTCTCCGCCTCGAGGCGGAGCTGCTCGGCGCGGTGCTCGATCTCCGCGAGGCGCTTCTCCGCCTTGGCCTGACGCGACGCCAGGTCACGCTCGGACTGCTCGCGGCGCTTGGCGAGGTTCGTCTCGAAGTCCGCGGCGGCCTGGGCGGCCTTGGCGCGGGTCTCCTCGAAGAGGGCGTCGGCCTCCTCGCGCTTGGACTGCGCGTCCTTCTGGGCCTCCGAACGCAGCGCGTTCGCCTCGCCCTTGGCCTTCTCGACGATCCGGACGCCCTCGTCCTCGGCCTTGGCCTTGCGCTCGGCGGCGAACGACTCGGCGTCGTTGCGCACCTGCTGGGCGGCGGACTCGGCGAGCTCGCGGTGCTGTTCGGCGGCGCGACGGGCCTCCTCGCGCAGGTCCTTCGCCTCCTCCTCGGCGAGGCGGAGGATCTTCTCGACGCGCGCGCCGAGCCCGGCGTACGACGGCTCGGCGTCGGCGACCTGGGCCTGGGCGTTCTGCGTCTCGAGGTGCAGCTCCTCGATGCGCTTTTCCAGGGCGGTGATGCGGGCGAGAGCGCTGTCACGGTCGGAGACGAGCTTGGAGATACGTTCGTCCACCTGAGCGCGGTCGTACCCACGCCGCACAAGCTCGAAGCCGTAGGGGGAAGTGTCGCTCATGGGGTTCCTGTCGAATGAGACCGGTGAGGTGATAAGGGAATCCTAGGGGTCAAGGCGGCGTGTCATCGAGCGGATGCCCGTTTGATCTGGAGAATGACACCCCTTTTGAGTGGCTAACCGTCAGAGCACTTGCCAGCGACAGGGCCAAAGGTCCCCACAAGCATGC
>NZ_JASKYR010000615.1:0-5031 GCF_041028215.1 Streptomyces flavofungini | reverse complement strand
CCCCAAGGAGGCGGTGCGCGGCCTCGCCAAGGCGGAGCGGGACCTCGCCGACCGGCGGGGCAAGGACCTGCTCGACGCCTCGGACGAGCAGGCGAGGCTGCTCGCGTCGGTGGCCGCCGCGGGAGCGGCCCACGCCTACCTGCTGACGGAGGAGGACAAGTGAGCGGCGCGCCGGACGGATCGGGGCCGATGAGGTCGCAGGCGAAGGACGATGAGCTCAAGGCCGTCCAGGCGGCCCTGGGCGCCGAACACGCCGCCGTGTACGGCTACGGAGTCGTCGGCGGCCGCATCGGCTCCAAGCGCAGGGCGGAGGCGCGCACGGGCTACGACGCGCACCGCGCGCGGCGGGACGCGCTCCAGCGCGCCGTGCGGGACAGGGGCGGCGAGCCGCAGCCCGCCGACGCGGCCTACGCGCTGCCGTTCCCCGTGCCCGACTCCGCGGCGGCCGAGAAGCTCGCCGTCGAGCTGGAGGACCGGGTGGCCGGGGTCTACTCCGATCTCGTGCGCGCCTCATCGGGCACCCTGCGGGGCACCGCGGCCGAGGCGCTGCGGGAGGCGGCGGTCCGGGCGGCGCGGTGGCGCGGCGGGAGCGTAGCCTTCCCTGGGCTCGCCGAGCGGTCCGCCGACGGCGGCGCATCGGCTCCGGCGACGCCCAAGGCGTAACCCCTTCAGGAAGGAAACGGCTCGCGCATGGCTTTCGAACCGCCGCAGCGTCTGGTCACCGCACTCGGCGAGAGTGCGCGGGACGGCGAGGACTGGCTGGAGAAGCTGCCCACGGCGGTGGAACAGGCCGTGGCCGCACGCGAGTTGACCGTCGAGCGGGTCCATGTACCGGGCGGGCGCAGCAGCCTCGTCCTGATGGTGCGGCGGGCCGACGGCACCCCCGCCGTCCTCAAGCTGGTGCCGCCCAGGTCGCGGCCCGAGAGCGAGCGGGCGGCCCTGACGGGCTGGGGCGGCCTCGGCGCCGCGAGGCTCCTCGACCCCGAGTGCGCGGACGGGGCGCTGCTCATCGAGCGGCTGCACCGCGATGTGTCCGTGCGGACCCTGCCCGAGGCCAAGGCGCTCCTGGAGGCGGCGGGGACGCTGCGGCGGCTGTGGGTCGCGCCGCCCGCGGGGCACCGCTTCGAGACGGTCGCCGAGCGGACGGGGCGGCAGGCCGAGGCCATGCGGGGCACCGCGGCGCCCGAGGTCGCGCCGCTGGTGGACGCGGCGCTCGCGGCCCGCCGTGAGCTGCTCGCCGGGGAGCCGGAGGCGCGGCTGCTGCACGGCACCTTCCGGCAGAGCAAGGTCCTCGCGGGCGACCGGGTGCCGTGGCTGGCCGTGGGGCCCGATCCGGTGGTCGGCGAGCCCGCCTTCGACCTCGCCCGGCTGGTGCGGGACCGGGTGGAGGACCTGATCGCCTCCCCGTCCGGCGCGTCGATCACGCGGCGGCGCGTGAAGAAGCTGGCCGAGTCCCTCGATGTGGACCAGGAGCGGCTGCGCGGGTGGACGCTGTTCCGCGCGGTGGAGTCGGGGGTCCGCGCGCTGCGCGTGGGCCGCGCCCAGGACGCGGAGCTGCTGCTTGAGTTCGCGGGCTGGCTGTAGCGGACGGCGGCGTACGCGCGCGAGGGCGCACCCCGTACGGGACGGGGTGCGCCCTCGGCGTCTCCGCCGGCCGTGCGGCCGTCAGGCGGCCGAGCGGTGCGGCGGGTCAGGCGGTGAGGCGGGCGACGGCCTCGTCGACCGTGAGCTCCTCGCGCTCGCCCGTGCGGCGGTCCTTCAGTTCGAGGACGCCCTCGGCGGAGCGGCGGCCCGCGACCAGGATCTGCGGGACGCCGATCAGCTCGGCGTCGGTGAACTTCACGCCCGGGGAGACCCCGGCCCGGTCGTCCACCAGGACGCGGACACCGGCGGCGCCCAGCTTCTCGGCGACGTCGAGGGCCAGCTCCGTCTGGAGGGCCTTGCCCGCGGCGACCACGTGCACGTCGGCGGGAGCGACCTCCTTGGGCCAGCACAGGCCCTTGTCGTCGGCGGTCTGCTCGGCGAGGGCCGCCACCGCGCGGGAGACGCCGATGCCGTACGAGCCCATGGTCACCCGGACCGGCTTGCCCTCCTTGCCGAGGACGTCGAGCTGGAAGGTGTCGGCGTACTTGCGGCCGAGCTGGAAGATGTGGCCGATCTCGATGGCGCGGTCCAGCTTGAGGCCGGTGCCGCAGGCGGGGCAGGGGTCGCCCGCCTCGACCACGACGACGTCCAGGTACTGGTCGACCTCGAAGTCACGGCCGCAGACCACGTTCTTCGCGTGCTTGTCCCGCTTGTTGGCGCCGGTGATCCAGGCGGTGCCGGGCGCGACGCGCGGGTCGGCGATGTAGCGCACCTTCTCCAGGCCCTGCGGGCCGACGTAGCCGCGCACGAGGTCCTCGCGGCCCTCGAAGTCCTCGGCGGTGACCAGCTCGACCTCGGCCGGGGCCAGCTGCTCGCCGAGCTTGCCGAGGTCCACCTCGCGGTCGCCGGGCACGCCGACGGCCACGATCTCGCCGTCGACCTTGACCAGGAGGTTCTTCAGGGTCGCGGAGGCCGGGACGCCGAGGTGCTCGGCGAGCGTCTCGATGGTCGGGGTGTCGGGGGTGTCCAGCTCCTCGACGGGGCCGTGCGCCGAGCCGTCGACCGGGGCTAGCTTGAAGGTCACGGCCTCGGTGTTGGCGGCGTAGTCGCAGTTCGGGCAGTCCACGAAGGTGTCCTCGCCGGCCGGGGCGGGGGCCAGGAACTCCTCGGACGCCGAGCCGCCCATGGCGCCGGAGATCGCGGAGACGATGCGGTAGTCGAGGCCGAGGCGCTCGAAGATCTTCTGGTACGCCCCGCGGTGCAGCGCGTACGCCTCGGCGAGGCCCTCGTCCGTCGTGTCGAAGGAGTAGGAGTCCTTCATCTGGAACTCGCGGCCGCGCAGCACACCGGCGCGCGGGCGGGCCTCGTCGCGGTACTTCGTCTGGATCTGGTAGAGGATCACCGGCAGGTCCTTGTAGGACGAGCACTGGTCCTTGACGACCTGGGTGAAGATCTCCTCGTGCGTGGGGCCGAGGAGGTAGTCGGCGCCCTTCCTGTCCTTGAGGCGGAAGAGCAGGTCGCCGTACTCCTCATAGCGGCCGGACGCCTCGTAGGGCTCCTTGGGCAGGAGCGCGGGGAGCAGGACCTCCTGGCCGCCGATGGCGTCCATCTCCTCGCGTACGACGCGGGCGATGTTCTCGTAGACCTTCTTGCCGAGCGGCAGCCAGGTCCAGATGCCTGCGGCGGTGCGGCGGACGTAACCGGCCCGGACGAGGAGCTTGTGATTGAGCGTCTCGGCGTCCGCCGGGTCGTCGCGCAGTGTCTTGACCATCAACCGGGACATGCGCTGGACCTGGGCTGCCATGATTCTTGTCTCCTGCTGCTGGGGGTCCCCCCTGCTCGAACGGAGCCGAGAGCTCGGGGGAGAGTAATGCTCAGGAGGTTAGCCGGGGCGCGGGCGCGGGCGGAAATCGGTTATGCCGCCCGGACCGCTCAGGACCGCTTCGGCAGCGGCAGCGGGGCGCCCATCACGGCGTACGGCATGGGGGCGCTGGGGAACAGGACGCGGCGCGCGAGGTCCTCGTATCCGAGGGAGCGGTAGAGGCCGCGGGCGGGGCTCTCGACGTCGATCGCGGAGAGGATCGAGCGGGGCTGGGCGACGCCTTCGGTGATGGTGGTGATCAGCGCCCGACCGATGCCGAGGTTCTGGTGGTCGGGGTGGACGTGCAGCTCGGTGATGACGAACGAGTCGTCGAGCCAGTCGTCGAGCCCCTGGCCGCGCAGGTACGGCTCGACCACCGTCGACCACCAGTGGCCCCGGTTGTTGGGCATGCCGTAGACGAAGCCGACGAGACGGTCGTCGGGGGTGAGCGCGCCGAACGAGCGGGCTCCGGCGTACGTCAGGTGGCGCAGCACGATCTGCCGCCGTACGGCCACCTCGTCGTCGCTCAGTCCGAAGGCCTGGGCCTGGACGCGCAGGGCCTCGTCCACCCGCGCGGCGAGGTCGACGGGCCCGATCACGACGTCGTCAGTCATGGGGCGACCCTACTTGGCGGTGCCGCGCTTCTGAACAGGGCGCTCGGACGGCGGGGGCCTCAGAACAGGACGCTCATGAACGCGCCGACCTCTTTGAAGCCGACGCGGCGGTACGCGGCTCTGGCGGCGGTGTTGAAGTCGTTCACGTAGAGGCTGACCACGGGGGCCACGTCGGCCAGCGCGTACCGCAGGACGGCCGCCATGCCGGGGGCCGCGAGGCCCCTGCCCCGGTACTCGGGGGCCACCCACACGCCCTGGACCTGGCAGGCCTGGGAGGTGGCGGCGCCGATCTCAGCCTTGAAGACGACCTTGCCGTCCTGGTCGAGGCGGGCGAAGGAGCGTCCCGAGCCGACGAGTTCGGCGACGCGTGCCTGGTAGAGCAGGCCGCCGTCGCCCGCGAGGGGCGATACGCCGACCTCCTCGGTGAACATCGCCACGCACGCCGGCATGATCGTCTCCATCTCGTCCTTGCGGACGCGGCGGACGTAGGGGTCGGGGACGATGTCGTCGGGGAGCTTGTCGGTGACCATCAGCGGCTGCTGGGCGCGGATCTCGCGGGCGGGGCCCCAGGAGGGTTCCAGGAGCCGCCAGAGCTGGGCCGTGGCGTCCGCGGGGCCGACGATCGAGGAGCAGCGGCGGCCGGCTCTGCGGGCGCGGTCGGCGAAGCCGCGGATGGCTCGCGGGGTCGCGCAGATCGGTACGAGGTTCGCGCCCGCGTAGCAGAGGGAGGCCAGCATGCCGTCCTCGTACCAGCCCCACATCTCGCCGCCGAGGCGCCAGGGGTCGAGGCCCGCCACCTGGACGCGGGCGGTCACGAAGGCGTTCGCGACCGGCTCGCGGTCGAGCACGGCGAGCGCGGCGTCGAGGTCACTCGGTTCGAGGACCCGGGTGGTGGTCTGAGTCAACACGTGCGGGGGCCTCACCATACGGTTTGCTGATCTCCGCACTGTACCTGGCGGGGGCGCCTTGTGC
>NZ_JASKYR010000614.1:0-3994 GCF_041028215.1 Streptomyces flavofungini | reverse complement strand
GTGCGGACCCGGCAGACCCAGAACCAGGCCCGAGCGGGTCGCGGCGGACAAGGGCTACTCGTCCACGAAGATCCGCACCTACCTGCGACGTCGCGGCATCAAGGCGGCGATTCCCGAGCGCATCGACCAGATCAACGGCCGCCTCCGCAGGGGCGAGAGCCTCTGCTTCAACAAGCTCAAGCACAACAAAGCCCTGGCCACCCGCTACGACAAACGCGCCCGCCACTACCAGGCCCTGGTCACCCTGGCCTGCCTCAAACTCTGGCTGCCCTGACTTTGCGGACACGACCTAGTACTCCAGCAGGACTTCGCTGTCTGACCTGTGGCGTTGGCCGGGCGGCTGGAGTGTAGCGGGCCGGACCATGGTCAGAGACGGTCTCCCGGAGGCCGCCCCTCGAACGGGCGACCCCGTCGCCGGTAATGACAGCAACGAGCGACTGCCTGGCGCCGACGGCGCCAGTTCGACCAGTTCACCGCGTGGTGTCTGCCTCGTTGTCCGCGCAGGTGCGGGGGCCGGGGGGCAACAAGCTGCCAGGAGTCGCCGAACCTCCGCCACGGTGAGCGCGATGGCCCCGGCGCTTCCACCGGTGGCGCCCCCTTTTCGCCTGCCCGATGGGCGTTGACGGCCAGGAAGGCGTGGGCAAGCATGGCCAGGGTGATATGCCGGTACCAGCCCCCGTAACGGCGGACTTCGTACTGGTCCAGCCCGCATTCGTTCTTCGCTGCCTGGAAACACTCCTCGATGGCCCACCGCGCCCCGGCGATCCGCACCAGTTCCTGGACGGTGACCTGCAGGGGGCTGTAGGCGAGGTAGTAGGCGATCTCATCCGGGCGGGACATGCTGCGGCGGGCCAGCGCCCACCGCATCCGGAACGGGACGTCGCCCTGGTAGTCGAACTCTTCGACGGTCGACAGCCGCACCGCGGCCCAGTGGTAGATGCGCGGTCCCTTCGCCCCGTCGCCGCAGGAGAGCTGCTGCCATGCCTCGGCCGGGGCCTGCGCGAACAGGTGGTCGATGCGCGGGCAGCCGACGGCAAACTGGGACTTGGGCACGGCCAGCACGTAGCCGACACCGGACTGTTCCAGCAGCCGGCGAAAGCGGTCTTCCTGGCCGTAAGCGGAGTCCGCCGTGACCCAGGTGATGGGCAGGGATGAGGCCAGGGCCCTCAGCACTATGTGCCGCGCCAGTTGCCCCTTCGTGGCGAACGCCTGGTCATCGGGGATCTTGGCCGCGTGGCAGCGTTCCAAATCCTCGGTCCAGGACTTGGGGAGGTACAACTCCCGGTCTACCAGCACCCCTCCGCGGCGGGAGGCGTAGGCGGCGAACACACCGATCTGGCAATTCTCGGTGCGGCCGGCGGTGCCGGAGTACTGACGCTGCACCCCGGCAGAGGTGGTGCCCTTTTTGATGAAGCCAGTGACGTCGATGACGAGGACACCGTCGTCCTCGCCGAGTTGGTCGGCGACGTATTGCTGCTGGTCATCGCGGAGGTCGTCGGGCTGCCACTTCGCGCCGACCAGCAGGTGCTGTAGACCGTCGGGGGTGGCGTGGCCGGCCTGCTCGGCCAGCTGCCAGCTGTTCTTCCGGGCGACCGGGGCGAGCAGCCCGCGGACGTAGTCACGCATCCGGCGGCGCAGCTCCACCCGGCCGAAACGACGGCCGACGGTGATCAGAAGGTCGTCGAGTTCCCGGTCCCATTGCGCGGCAGCCCGCTCGGTCATCACAAGAAGACCGTGCCCCCGACGCTGTCAATACCGGCGGCGGGGTCGCCCGTTCGAGGGACGGCCCCCGTGAGACCGTCCCTGACCATGGTCCGGCCCGCTACACTCCAGCCGCCCGGCCAACGCCACAGGGTCAGACAGCGAAGTCCTGCTGGAGTACTAGTTGACGTCGACGTAGTCGGCAGTGGTGGTGACGGAATTGGTGGTTGAGGTGCCGGCGAACGACCAGCGCCAGTAGCCGTCGGACGCGGCCTTGACGGTCGTCTTGAGAGCTCCACCGCTGTTTGTGCTCACCGTCTTCACAGTGCTGTATGAGGCAGCGCCCTTCTTACGGAACTGCAATTTCACTGCCTGCGCTGTGTAGCCGGCGTACTTGTACGTCTCCCAGCTTGCGCGGGTGAGGCTGCCGGTCACCGTCAGCGTCTTGCCCTTCTTCACCGGTTCAGGTGAGGCGTTCACAGTCATCCTTGCGTAGCGCCTGACCTTCACGGTGGCGGCGGCGTCCTTGTCCACGTAGTCGCCGTCGTTGCCGCTGACAGGGATGGCCGCCTTCCAGGTACCGGCCGTGGTGTTGTCCTGCGGATCGATCTGCGGGCGCAACGTCATCTTGTACGTGCACGTGCTGATCGTGGGTTCAGTAGCGTGAGTTACACAGTCCCCGGTGGGGTTGTCGGGGATGACGAGTCCCTTCGAACCGTTCCACAGCGACGGGACCGTGTAATCCTCCTTGATGCCGGAATCGTCACTGGCGGTCACTTGGAGGGTGAACTTCTTCGCCTCGGTCGTGCCCAGGGCGATGTCGTTCCCACCGTTGATGACCACCTTGAGAATCTGGGTGTCACCCTCGTGTCCGTCCGCCACAGCGGCACCCGGCACGACAATCGCGGACAAGACGCCGACAGTGGCGGCCACAACAGCACTCTTGCGCATCAGTTGCTTTCTCTCGACTTATAGGAGCTCAATACAGCCCAAATCTGGCCTGGTCGCTCCACCTCAGTGATGCTGAGGCGTCGATGACGACTCCTGAAGCCGCTGAACGGTTGTACGCCCAACCGGCCGGGACGCCCCGATACGGGCCCGGAGCAACACCCCGTCGACCACCCTTCCCGCAGGAGAGTGGGCAGCGGTGCCACGCAAGTGAGCACCCCATCCACACACGCGCAAAATACCCGAATCGACGAAAGTCATCGAAAATGCGGTACACGAGACAGCCTTGACGCAGGTCACGGAAGGTCCGCTCCGCGCACACGTGGATGGCCCCCGAGGCCGCGCGCTCGGAGGCCGAGCAGCTCAGTCCGCTCCGCGCACACGTGGATGGCCCCAGTGCCCACAGGAGCGTCATGCGCTGCTCACCGTCCGCTCCGCGCACACGTGGATGGTCCCAGGCGGACAGTGGTCCCTGCGTATCAGCCGCTGTCCGCTCCGTGCACACGTGGATGGTCCCGGAATCTGTGCCTGGCGGGCGAACGCCTCAAGGTCCGCTCCGCGCACACGTGGCTGTTGCGCTGCGTGCTGGTGGTGTGCACGGCAGCCGCCTCACGGATGCGGCGAAGGCGAGTGCTGCTCCTTCTCCGCTGCTGCTCTGGCAGCACGCTCGATCTTCGCCCGGTGGGCCTCCCAGAAGGCCGCGTCATGCTGCGCAGCGGCATACTCGGCCGTTGTCCCGGTTGAGTTGTCGAGCTGTTCGCGCAGGATGTCGGCATGTCCGGCATGCCGATGGGTCTCGTTGAGCACGTGCAGCAAGATGCCGAACAACGTCACCTCAGGCCGTGGCCACCAGGGCACGTGACCGGGAGCATCCAAAGAGCGAGTGGTGATCGTGGCGTCGGAGTGCTCCCACACGCGCCGATAGCGGCCGATGATCTCCCCGCGCGTCTCGTGCCCGGCTGCCCACAGGTCAGCGCCGCGCTCTGCAATGTCATCCCACCGGGGCAAAGGCTCGGGGAACGGCCGGCCGAAGACCTCACCGAAATACCTGGCCTCCCACAACGACAAGTGCTTCACCAGCCCGAGAAGGCTGGTACCCGTCGGCGTCAGCGGACGACGCACGTCATACTCGCCAAGCCCGTCAAGCTTCCACAGCATCACCTCACGTATCTGCCGCAGATCACTGTGCAGCCGCTCCCTCACCAAGTCATCCATCACAGGACACGAGCCTGCCACGCACCCCACCCAGACGGACACAATCCGCGCCACACCACCGAGACGAGAAGCGGACAGCGAATCGTATGTGCCGACTTGCCCGCCCTGGCCCACGCCCCGGGGCCTGGGC
>NZ_JASKYR010000613.1:0-4316 GCF_041028215.1 Streptomyces flavofungini | reverse complement strand
CCTCCCCCCAGCCCCGGCCCCCCGGCCAGCTTCCGTTCCGTTTGTCTCAGTCGCGTCGTCCGGCATGGGCACCCCGCTTCCCGCCGGTCACCAGGCGCCCTTGAGTACGGCGACGCTCGCGTCGTCGCGGCGGGTGCCTGCCTCGCGCAGCAGTTGACCGGCCACCACGAGGGGCGAGTGCTGGAGCAGGCCGGGCAGCGCGCGGGGGTCCCAGCGCTCGGTCAGGCCGTCGGAGTGCATCACCAGCGCGGCGCCCTGGGTGAGCGGCTCCTCGAAGGTCCGTATGCGCCGCATCTGGCCGCCCACGATCCCCGGGGCCGACAGCAGTGCCTTGCGCCCGCCGTGATCGAAGAGGAAGCCGCTCACATTGCCGATGCCGCAGTACAGGAGGCGGCCCGCCGCGGGGTCGACCCGGGCCACGGCCACCGCTCCGCCGCGCGTGCCCCGCAGGGCCCGGTGCACGTCGTCGAGGACGCGCTCCGGGGTGAGGTCGCGCGCGGCGTGGAAGGCCTTGACCGCCGCCTGGCTCGCCCGCGCCGCGAGCGGCCCGTGTCCCAGACCGTCGCAGAGCATCAGCAGGATCGTGGGCTTGGCCCCGGCGTCGGCGGTCGGCGCCGTACGGACCGCCCACGCGTCGCCGCACACCGTCTCGCCGCTGATCGGCCTGGTCACCCCGGAGACCGTGGACGGGCCGGACTGGTCGACCGACGCCCTGCCGTCCACCGCGCGCGGCCAGAACCGCGCGCCCACGACCGTGCCCCGGCCGGGGACGGAGTGCAGATCGAAATGGTCCGCGAGGCGGGAGACGGCGCCGAGGCCGATGCCCAGCGTCCCCGCGGTGGAGGAACCGTCGGCCAGCGCCGCGGCGACGTCCGCCATCCCCGGCCCGGCGTCGACGGTGAGGAACTCCACCCCCGCCTGGTCCCCGGTGCGCACCACCCTCAGCAGCAGCGCCCCGTCCTCGGCGTGCCGCCGTACGTTCGTGGCCGCCTCGGTCACGGCGAGGGCGACCTCCGCCGCGCGGTGGGCGCTGAGGCCGACCCGTCTGGCCAGCGCGGCGGCGGCCCCGCGGGCGGCGGCCGCGAGGGACTCGCCGTCCCTGAACCACTGCACGTCCTCGGTGTCCAGGACGGTGCCGGCGGTCACCGGACCCACTTGATGATGGTCACCATCGTTCCCTCGCCCACCACGGTGTGCAGGTGGAAGTCGTCGACCAGACGGCGGGCGCCGCTGAGCCCGAGGCCGAGCCCGCCTCCCGACGTCCAGCCGTCGGTCATCGCCTGCTCCACATCGGCGATGCCCGGACCCGCGTCCTCGAAAACGGACGCCACTCCGCGCTTGCCCGCGCCGTCGACGAGACCGGCGCGGACGGTTCCCCCGCCGCCGTAGATGAGCGTGTTGCGGGCCAGTTCACTGGCGGCCGTGATCATCTTCGTCTGGTCGACCAGGGAGAGGCCGCACTGCTGTGACAGCGCGCGGATGGCCTGGCGTACGTGGACCAGGTCCCCGCTGCGTGTGACGGGATAGGCCTGGGGTTCCGCTCCGGCCGTCCAGGGCCCGTTCACCGCAAGGCCGAACTGGCGGGCCGGCGCAACTGCTCAAGCCCCTTTTCCAGGTCGAGGGCGGTGCTGACCCCGCCGAGCGAGAGGCCCAGCTCGACGAGGGTGATGGCCACGGCCGGGCGCATGCCCACGACCACCGTACGCGCGTCGAGGACGCTGGAGATGGACGCGACCGTAGCCAGCATCCGGCCCACGAAGGAGTCGACGATCTCCAGGGCGCTGATGTCGATGATCACGCCCCGGGCGGACTTGGCCACGATCTGCTCGGCCAGGTCCTCCTGGAGGTTCAGGACGGTCTGGTCCTCCAGGTCGGACTGGACGGAGACCACCAGGGTCTCGCCGATGCGGAGGATCGGAATGCGCTCGCTCATCGCCGGTCGTCCTTGTGCGCGACCAGGTCCACGCCGGTGCGGCGCAGCGCGAGCTTGAGCGCGTCGGCCAGGCTGGCCTTGGTGACGATGCCCTCGAACTCGATGCCGAGCGCCACGATGGTCTGCGCGATCTGCGGGCTGATGCCGGACACCGTGCACTCGGCGCCCATCAGCCGGGCGGCCACGATGGTCTTGAGCAGGTGCTGGGCGACCTGGGTGTCCACCGCGGGGACGCCCGTGATGTCGATGATCGCCTGCTCGGACCCCGTGTCGACCAGGGCGTGCAGCAGCTTCTCCATCACCACCTGCGTGCGCGCGGAGTCCAGGGTGCCCACCAGCGGCACCGCGATGACGCCGTCCCACAGCCGCACCACCGGCGTGGACAGTTCGAGCAGCTGCTCGGCCTGGGTCGTGATGATCTCGTCGCGCGTACGCGTGTACGTCTCGATCGTGTACAGGCCGAGTCCGTCGAGCACGCGGGCCAGTTGCAGGTACGCGCCGATCTCCTCGGCCGAACCGTCCTGGAGGACCGGTTCGAGCACCTGCTTCAGCGCGAAGACGCTGATGGCCGTCTCGCTCGGCGAGAAGCCCTGCCGCGCCCTGTTCCGCGAGAGTTCGGTCAGCAGGGCGCGCACTTCCGCCATCTCCACGGCGTGCACGTCCGTGACACCCTGGCGCAGGGCCTGCACCAGCGCGTCGTACAGTTCTCGCAGTTCACGCTCGAGCTCCGCCGTACCGAGCCGGCCGCCCAGCGATCGGGACACCTCCTGGACCCACGACGCGGCAAGGTCCTCGCCCTTGACCGTCAGGAGCCCCACGAGGTCCACAGCGTTCTCCCGCTTCACCATGCGGGCACTCCTTCGTCTTCACTTCTTCACACTTGTCCGACCGCCGAATCGTACGGCACGGCGCGGACACCGCCGCACCCCCCTTCCGGTTCGGAGCGAGGGGAGGCACCGCAGGTCAGCCGGGGGCCAGGGCGGCACGGGCAAGCGCGCGGTGCGGCGGCGGGCTAATGCCGGTGCTGCTCCGCGTAGTGCGCCCGCAGCAGATCCGCGCCCCAGTCGTGGCGGACGTGACGCCAGACCGAGTGGGCGTGGTTGCCGCCGTCCTGGGTGTTGTCGTACTCGATGAGGAAGTCCGGGGCCCCTACGCAGTAGTAGTGCCGGTCCCCGGGCTCCCGGCCACCGGCCCAGGCGAACGAGAGGGCGTCCAGGCCGTGCCGTACGGTGTCGGCCCAGCACGCGCGCGCGTACGCCGCGGGCGCGCGGTCCAGGTAGCGGCGCACCAGGCGTTCGAGGAGCCGCCGCTGGCCGGCGGTCAGGTCCGCGTATGACAGCCCCGGCGGCAGCAGGTCCGGATCGGCGAAGGGGTCGGCACGGGTCAGGATGTCGTCGGGCGGGTCGGCGGCGAAGACCGCTCGGCCGCGCTGACCGGCGTCCAGGTCGCCGACCAGTTCCCTGGCGAGGTCCTCCTCCGGCCCGAGCAGTCGGCGCCCGGCCTGCGGGCCGTCCGCGACACGTGCCGGCTCGGCGCCGACGAAGTGCGGTGTCACGCGGACACCGGCCGTGGTCACCAGTACGTGGACGGCGAGGTGATGTCCGTTGACGCGCCAGCCCCACGGGCCGTCGCCGTCCGGGTCGCCCAGCAGCCGCATCCAGTAGCGGTCCGCTCCCGTGGTGCCGCTCACCCCACGGCGGTGCCGCTCGACCTCGATCGCCCCGCGCGCCAGTTCCGCTCCCGCCGCGCTGTGCGCCGCCGCCAGGAGCGCGTCGACGGCCTCGCGTGGACGGTCCTCCAGGCCCTCGGTGGGCAGCCCGGGGCGTGTGCCCGGCAGATACGTCCATTCCCGCAGCTCGGGAGCGTCCAGCCGGGCGGGGGCCGCGCGCAGCACACGCTCCTGTGCCGGATCGAGGGCACCGAGGAGCGCGTGCACCGCCTCGCGCATGGCGGCGACCGCCGCCCCCGTGTCCCCCTCCGTGTCCGCCTCCGTGTCCGCCTCCGTGATCGCCTCCGACCGATATCCGTCCACCGTCTCTCCTCCTTCGGGGCCGACCGTTGTCCCAACCCGGCCGCAGGGGCCTGTCATTCGTCCGTGCCCATGGTGCGTCATCCTTGCCCCGACGTCCGACGTCCGGCGTCCGGCGGCACGGCCCGACCGGCGGGGGCCGCACCTCCCCTAAGGGGTACGCCGGGGTAAACCCCCAGCGCGACAGGGCGATGAGGAGGATGTGGCGGCCGGGGCGTACGAGCCAGGATCGGCCCATGACGAAGACCACGCGCAAGACCACGCTCCTGCTCGCCGCCTCGGCCGCCGTCCTCGGCAGCCTCACCGCACCCGTCACGGCGACGGCCGTCGCCTCCTCCAGGCCCGTCCCCGTCC
>NZ_JASKYR010000612.1:0-4927 GCF_041028215.1 Streptomyces flavofungini | reverse complement strand
CCTCTCCCCGCGCCTGTGCGACGAACTGGAGGAGGCGCTGCGGACCGGCCCGGGAGCGATCGTCCTGGCCAACCACGACCGCTGGCTACGTCGGCGGTGGGAGGGCCGCGCGATCACACTTGAGTGAGGCGGGAGGAGCGGACGAAAGAGGCGGGGGCGCCGAGTGCGCTGCCGTGGGTGGTCGTTGCGTTGCGCGACGGTCACCTGTCAGGATGGTGACGTGAATCTCGACCATGTCTTCGTCTGCGGGCATCCGGCCCTCGACTTCGCGGCCACGCTCCGCGCGCGGCGCTCGGCCCGGTTCGAGATGTTCGTGACGCCGGAGCGGCTGAACGCCTGGTACCTGGAGTCCGGTCTCGTGGACGCGATCACGCCGGGCGACGCCGGTGACGTACGCGAGGCGAGGACCGTCCGCGAGGCCGTCTACCGCCTCGTCACCAACCGCCGTCTCGGCGAGGACTTCGACCGTGAGGCCCTGGCCGTCCTCAACGCCGCCGCGCGCCGGACGCCCGTCACCCCCCAGCTCTCCACGGCGGGCCGCCACAACGAGGCGACCCCGGCCCAGGCCCTCGCGACCGTCGCCCGGCAGGCCGTCGAGGTGCTGAGCGGCCCTGACGTCCCCCTGCTCAAGGAGTGCGGCAACCCGGAGTGCACCCGGGTATACATCGACCGTTCGCGCGGCATGCGGCGCCAGTGGTGCGGCATGGAGAGCTGCGGCAACAAGATCAAGGCCGCGGCGTACCGGGCTCGGAAGAAGACCGGCCCGGCGGTGACCGGGTAGCCCACCGCCATGGGGGTCGGCCCCTCACCGGCTCAAGGGCGGGCGGTGGTCGGCCGATGGCGTGGGTATGGAAACGCGTTCTCTCGCCCTCGTCCGCCGCGCCGTGCCCCGTCGGCTGCTGTTCTGGGTGCCCGCCGTTCTGTCCGCCGTCCTCTGGACCATGGTGCCGGGGATTCCTGCGGAGCGGGCCGAGGCCGTTTCGCCGCGGTCCGCGCCCCGCGCGGACGAGAAGGGGTTGTCGGCGCTCTTCGGGTCGGAGAACCGTGTGCTGTCCACGCCTGAACGGGTCGTCGCCGTCACGTTCAACGCGGCGTGGAACGAGGCCGGTCTCGACCGCGTTCTCGGTGAGCTTGGGCGGCGGCGCACGCCCGCCACGTTCTTCCTCACCGGTGACTTCGCCGGGCGGCACCCGCGGGCGGTGCGCAGGATCGCGGACGCGGGACACGGGCTCGGCAATCACTCCTTCAGCCACCCCTATTTCCGGAAGGTGACCGCCGACGTACGCCGTCGCGAGGTCAGGGCGGCGGATCGTGCCCTGCGCGAGGCCGGTGCGGGGAAGGCACTGACGCCGTTCTTCCGGTTCCCCTACGGCGAGACCAGCCCGGCCCACATCAGGGAGGTCAATGAGCTGGGCTTCGCCGACATCGAGTTCACCGCCGACACCAACGGGTGGAAGGGCAGGGAGGGCGGCATGACCGTGGACCTCGCGGTGGGCCGCGCGCTGGACGCCCTGCGGCCGGGGGCCATCCTGCAGATGCATGTCGGCGCGAGCCAGGGCCGCACCGAGGTCCTCGACGCCCTGGCCCTGCCCCGCGTCCTCGACGCGGTCGCCGCGCGCGGCTACCGCGTCATCGACCTCCGCACCCTGCTCACCGCCGCCTGACCGGGCGGGCGCGGCACGGCACAGCACAGCGCGGCGGGCACAGCAGGGTCAGCAGGGTCAGCAGGACAAAGGGCCCGTCCGCGCGATGCGCGAACGGGCCCTCATGGAGCGCCGGGCAGGCCTTGCACCTGCATTTCCCCGCAGGAAGCGGGGCGTCTTTCCTTGGACCACCAACGCAGCGCTGCCCACCGCTTTCCGCGGCGACCAGTTCTGAACCCACTATATCCCACGGAAACTTGAGACCCGGACGCCGAAGGGCCCGCCGGGTCCGAAGCCTGCCGTGGCGGGTGACAGGGCGAGGGCGGCCCGGGTGCGGACGCGGTTGAGGTAGTAGGACATGCGGGTCCCGCGCCCGTCCGTGCCGCCCGCCGCGGTCGCCTTCTCCCAGCAGACGGCGACAGCCTCCTTGAAGAAGACGTCGGCGGAGGCGCGTTGGTGCTCCTCGGCGGTGACCTTGACCAGCAGGCGCGCGGGTCCCTGCGGTCGGCGCTGTGCCGGTACGTGTTCGGCGGCTCTGTCCTGCGGGGGCCGGTTGGGCAGGGCGCCGGCGGGTTCCGGCTCCGTGGTGTGCGGGTCGCTCATGCTGAAGGCCGCGGCGATGACGACGAGCCGCTCCGCGAAGTCCTCGCCGGGCAGGGGGATTTCGAGGTCGGGATGGCGGTCGTAGCCGATGGCGACGGCGGTGGCGACGAAGTCGATGACGGCCTGCGCCGCCGGGGTGTGTCTGCGCGGGGTGACGCGGCTGAGGCGGCTGAGGACCTGCAGGACGGTGGCGAGGCTGGCGTCGGCGGTGATCACGCCGTGGGCCGGGGTGTCCTCGCCGCCGTCCGCCTCGTGCTCCTCGCCCGGGGCCCGGACACCGGCCTGCGCCCGCCAGAGGGCGGCGGCGTGGGTGTCGCCGTCGGCGAGGTGCTGGAGGAAGAGGCAGTAGGAGGCCGGTGCGTCGTCGGCGCCCGCGGCGTACTGCCACCAGAAGCGCGCGCCGTCGTGGGCCCCGGCGAGTTGCAGGGCGCAGCCGAGTATCCAGGCGGCCCGGGGCTGGGGCACCTGGTCGGTGAGGAAGTCGGCGAGCTGGTCGGGGGTGCAGCGGGCGACGACCGCCTCGCACAGGGCGGCAACCCCCCCCGGCCGGTTCCCGCACCGTCCCGCAGCAGCGATGCCTCGGTGAGCCCGGCGTAGTCGAGGTCGTCGTGGCCGATGACGTCGGAGGGGACGTGTGGCTGGTTCAGCAGCAGTGACTGGGCGAGGAGGTCGTCGACGGTGCTCATGGAGGGGGGATCACTCCTGGGTGTCGGAGTCGGGGCAGAGTTCGTTCAGTGCCCCTCGGGCGTGGTGGTCCAGGGTGTGGGTGACGGCCGGTGCCAGGCCGACGATGCCCGGTACGGCAGTCTCGGGTATCCCGCACAGGTGACGCAGGACCATGACGTCCATCTGGTCCGGCGGCAGGCGGGTGATGGTGTCGAAGAACCGCGCGAGGACGTCGATGCGGTGCAGGCGTTCGGCGAGGTCGGGGATGTCGGCCTGGACGGCCGTGGAGAACGCGGCGGCCCGCAGATCGGGGCGCCCGTCGGGGCGCTTGGGGGCGCAGGCGAGGACCTTGCCGCGCAGCAGCAGCCAGGAGTGGCGGGTCGTGTCGGCGGTGGCGGTCGCCACGTCCCAGGTGAGCCAGAGGATGTCGAAGGTCTCCGACACCACCTGGCGGGCGCGGCGCTCGGACTGGAGGAAGGCCCGCGCGTAGGCGGTGTAGGGCTTCCACATGCTCTGGGTGAGAGCGAGATGGGCGACGGGCTGGTCCTCCCGGCCGAGCGGCTGGACGTCACGGATACGGCTCTTGATCCAGTCGGTGTCCTTGTCGGCCTCCGCGGCGGCGGCCGCCCACAGCCGCAGCAGGGGGCTGACGGGGAGGCCGAGGGCGCGTATCACGCTGTACGTGATCTCCCAGCCGGGGTAGTAGCCCTTGCCCCGTAACAGCTCGGAGAGCCGGGTCTTGGAGTAGCCGGAGAGGCTGACCAGGGCGTCCAGGGTGAGGCCACTGGTGACGAGCCGGGTGCGGACCGGTTCGAGCCAGGCGCGGTGGGCCGGTTTCGCCGTCGCGCAGATCGGCGCGGGCGGGCGTCCGCGGCGACTTGGAGCGTCTCCTCCGGGCCCGCGCGGGGCGTGCGTCGGTTTCACCGTGACAGCTCCTCGTTGCCGGAGGGCACGGACGGCACGGCCTGTGCGGACGGTACGGGCGGCACGGCCGGCTCGGACGGCGCGTCCGTCGGCCGTGCCGCGCCCTGCCGCCCGTCGGGGCCGCCGAGCGCGGAGAAGAGCTGCTGGATGAGGAGCCCCAGCGAGGGCAGCAGGGCCGCCACGGCCGCGAGTTGCCCCAGCACGGTCATCACCGTGCTCCACACGAGGACCGCCGCCAGCACGACGACGGTCATGACTTGCTTGCTAGACATCGCACACCTTCCCCAAAGCATCCTTGGTCTGGAAAGGACCCCTCTGGGGCGGTGCTCACGCGCCCCGGAGGAGTTGGAGGACAGCATGGTGTGCGAGGGCGGCGCCACTCAACGTGATCATGAAGTTACGGAACAATGGCCTCCCCGCGCCCGCCCGGGTTCTACCGCCTGGCGGTGCCCCGCACCGGCAAATCCCGGTGTCATGAGCCGTTTTGGCGACGGAGACGTACTTATCGTTGCGATGCCGGGGCGATGGCGCACCATGGAAGGCGACGCCTCTCCCGGCGTCACACCTTCCGGTCTGGAAGGCAGCGCGGCCCGCTTGTGCTCAAGAACGACCGAAGGGGGCCGCCCCGCTTCCGCCCAGCCACCCATGCGCTGAGCGGAAGCGGTCCCCCTCTCCCCGCTGGGCCTGCGGGGACGCTACTGCCCCGCGGCAGTCCGTACCGCCGTGATCCGTACGCCCGACAGCGCTATGAGCGCGGCCTCGTTCACGGCGGACGCGGTGTCGCCGCGCAGGATGATGCGGCCCACGCGCTGGAGGTTGTCGGTGGGGTCGTCGATGGCGTCGCCCACGTGCTTGGTGAGGGTGACGTCGAGGCCGGGGCCTGTCGGCGGGAGGCCGTCGATGGCGGTCAGGGTGCCCGCGTGCGGGGCGGTGAGGAAGCGGACCGCGGCGGCGGCGGTGCGGGCCGGGGCGAGGTCGGGGCGGTGGCCGAGGGCGATCTGGACGGCGGCGCGGGCCATGTCGATGCCGGTGGCCTGCTCGACGAGCTCCATGATGCCGTCGCCCGGCGGCCTGGCGCCGGTCTCCAGGAC
>NZ_JASKYR010000611.1:0-5052 GCF_041028215.1 Streptomyces flavofungini | reverse complement strand
CTGGAGGAGAATCCTGACCGGGAGGTCCGGGGGCGGCTGGAGGTCGAGGAACTCGGGGCTCGTGCCCGTGACCTGCTCCCAGCCGGTCAGCTCCGTCCAGAAGGCGACCTCCGCGGCATAGGCGTCCGGCGGGACGTCCAGGCACACCTGGTCCAGGAGGCTGAGGGCGCCGCCCGGCGCGCGGGCCGGGGCCGGGGGGGAACCCTCGCCCGCCCACGGGACCAGGCAGAACGCCTGGCCGCCCGGCGAGCGCAGGACGGCGAGGCCGGACTCCGCGTGGACCGGGGTGGCGCCGAGCCGCCGGGCGAGGCGGGCCGTGGCCGTGAGGTCGTCCACCGCCAGGTCGAGGTGGGCGCCGCCCGCCCCGGCCACCGCCTGCGCCTTCAGGCACGCGTCGGCGGAGCCGTCCGGCAGCAGCGTCACGAACTCGCCGTCGGGTCCCCGGGGCGTGGACAGGCGGGTCCCGGTGACCTCGGTCCAGAAGGCGCACGCGCGGGCGAAGCCGTCGCGCGGCCGGTCGATGAAGGCGTACACCCAGCGGATCATGGTTCAGCCCGTCGCGTCCAGGAGGGCCAGCTCGTGCAGGCGGTCCGGCGGTCCAGGGCGGGCGTAGTACCAGCCCTGGGCCGTGTCGCAGCCCAGTTCGCGGAGCTGGTCCGCCTGGTGGCCCGTCTCGACGCCCTCCACCGTGACCGCCAGGTCCAGGCTGTGGGCCAGCGCCACGATGCCCTCGACGATCTTCAGGTCGACCGGGTCGGCGGGGAAGTGCTGCATGCCCTGGGTGAACGAACGGTCCAGCTTGAGCACGCTGACCGGCAGCCGGCGCAGGTTGGCGAGGTTGGAGTACCCCGTGCCGAAGTCGTCGAGGGCGATGTCGACGCCCATCTCGGCGAGCCTGCGCAGCGGCTTGAGCAGGTCGTCGTCCGCCCCTATCAGCGCGGACTCGGTGACCTCCAGGCAAAGCGCGCCCGGCGCGAGGCCCTCGCGCTCCAGGATGTCGACCGTGTCGGCGACCAGGTTGGGGTGGGTGAGCTGCATGGGTGAGAGGTTGACGTTGACCCGCAGCGGCCCGGCGTCGCTGTGCCGGGACTCCCACATCCTTGCCTGGCGCACCGACTCCTCGAGGACCCAGCGGCCGAGCGGCACGATGAGGCCGGTGTGCTCGGCCAGTGGGATGAACCGGTCGGGGCCGATGATGCCGTGCTGCGGGTGCAGCCACCGCACCAGCGCCTCGGCGCCGCGCACACTGCCGTCGCCGAGGTGCACCAGCGGCTGGTACTCGATGAAGAACTCACCGCGCTCCAGGGCCGCGGGCAGCGCGGTGGTCAGCCCGTGCCGGGTGATGGCGCGGGCGTCGGCCTCGGGGTCGGCGAGTTCGTAGCGGTTGCCGCCCGCCGACTTCGCGCGGTACATCGTGATGTCGGCGCTGCGCAGCACCTCGGCGGCGCCGCGCTCGCCCGCGGGGCCCTCGACGATGCCGATGCTGCCGCGCACGGTCAGCTCGCGGCCGTCCACGCGGACCGGAGTGGCGAGGGCGTGCATGATGCGGCCCGCGAGCTCGTCGACCTCGGTCTCGGTGTCGGGGCCCGTGGTGAGCGCCACGAACTCGTCGCCGCCGAGGCGGGCCACCATCTCGCCGGGCGCGGTCGCGCAGGACTGGAGGCGGTCGGCGACCTCGACGAGCAGCCGGTCCCCGGCCGCGTGCCCGAGGCTGTCGTTGACGGTCTTGAAGCCGTCGAGGTCGAGGTAGCAGAGCCCGAAACGGGCGTTCTGTCCGGCCGAGAGGGCCTTCTCCAGGCGCTCGAAGAACAGGGTGCGGTTGGGCAGCCCGGTCAGCGCGTCGTGCGTCGCCTCGTACCGCAGGCGCAGGTTGAGCAGGCGGCGCTCGGTGGTGTCCTCCATCAGCGCGAGCTGGTACTGCGGCACCCCGTCCGCGTCGCGCAGCAGCGAAACGGTCAGGTTCGTCCACAGGACCGTGCCGTCGGGGCGGTAGAAGGCCTTCTCCACGCGGTAGTGCTCACGATCGCCGCGCACCAGCTCTTCGTAGAGCCGCCATACGTGGGGCGAGTCGTCGGGGTGGGTCCACTCCCCCACGTTGCGCCCGCGCAGGTGCTGTTCGAGGCCGCCGAACATGCGGATCAGCGCGTCGTTGACCTCCAGGACGGTGCCGTCCAGGTCCGCGATGCCGATGCCGATCGCGGCGCCCTGGAAGACCGCGCGGAAGCGGGCCTCGCTGGCGTGCAGCGCCTCGGCGACCACGCTGCGCGCGCTGAGCGCCGCGCAGGAGATCGCCTCCTGCTCGGCGAGGGTGCGCTCGCGCAGCGCCCTGGCGAAGCCCGCGGCCACGGAGTGCTGGATGCGCGCGCAGCGGGACCGCAGCTCCTCGCGGGGCCCGTCGCCGCCGCAGTACAGCACCAGATAGGCGTCGACGCAGTCCAGCGTACGGCTGAGCGCCTCGGGCTCGGTGCAGTGCGTGCCGACGAGCGCGGCACCGACGGCCTGGCCCTCCGCGGCGTCGAAGACCCGCTCCTGGAGGGCGTCGCGCAAGCGTCGCGCGAGGGGCACCAGTTGCTGTTCGAACTCCGGACGCGTCAGCGACGTCGCCGTGGCGGGGAAGATCGCCCGGCTCCAGATGGTGGCGAACCGGCGCAGTCTTCCCTCGGGTCCGTCCGGCTCGCCGCTCAACGCTTCCGCCCCACGCCCGCGAACCCCGAGAAGGAGTAGGGATCCTCCTCCTCGGGCGCGGTGTCGGGCCGCCAGTGCGGCATCGGCACCAGGCCGGGTTCCACCATGTCGTATCCCTCGAAGAACCGTGCGATCTCATCGCGCGAGCGCATGATCAGCGGATTGCGGATGTCCTTGTATACACCGACCGTCCGGCCGGCCTGCTCGGGGGGAACCGGAATCCCTTCGTACGAGGCGTGGGTGAGGACGATCAGGCTGCCGGGGGCGAGTCCGTCCCGCAGCTCTGCGACCGCCGCACAAGGATCGTACGCGTCCTCGACGAAGTGCAGGACGGCGACGAGCAGAAGAGCCGTCGGACGGCTCAGGTCCAGCAGGGCCCCGACTTCCGGACTGCCCAGAATGTCCTGCGGTTTGCGCAGGTCGGCGGTGATGACCCCGGCCCGGTCGCAGCCGTTGAGGACCGCCTTGCTGTGGGCGACGGCGACCGGGTCGTGGTCGACGTACATCACGCGCGCCTCGTCGCTCGCCCGGCCCGCGACCTCGTGGACGTTGCCGAAGGTGGGGATGCCGGAGCCGATGTCGAGGAACTGCGTGACGCCCTGCTCCACGGCGAAGCGGACCGCGCGCCGCATGAAGGCCCTGTTGGCCTGCATCACCTTCGGCAGGCCCGGCATGAACTCCATGGCCTTGCGGGCCGCCTCCCGATCCACCTCGAAGTTGTGCGAACCGCCCAGGTAGTAGTCGTAGATGCGGGACACGCTGGGCATCGAGATGTCGATGCCCGGCGGGGCCCAGGCGGGACGCTCCATCAAGACTCCAAGGCGTAGGGGGCGCAGGGGGCGATCCGTTGTTCGAGGGTGAGGCTACTGATCGTCCGCCAACGGAGCGAGTCAAAACGGAAATTGGCCGTCCGTTCTCGGTCACTGCCTTTGGCAAGTGCCCTGCGACACACGTACGACCGGCCCGTCCCCTCCTCGTGACGAGGGGGAACGAGCCGGCCGGCCCCGTGGGGGGTCTTACTTGGCGGCACCCACCGGCTTGCCCTCGGGGCTCGCGGCGTACCACGTCCCGCCGACGCCCTGTCCGTTGGTGTCGCCCGGCTTCTTGTCGCCGGAGTAGGTGTAGAGCGGCCAGCAGTCGATCGTCTGCTGCTTGCCGCCGTCCGGGCGGTCGTAGGTCATGTAGCCCTTCTTCTGGATGCCCTCGGCCTCCGCCTTGGGCACGGGGGCGACGGCGGGCCACTTCTCGGCGCAGGCGCCCACGCAGTTGGATTTGATCGGCCAGGCCGAGTCCTTGGTGAAGCGGTAGACGGTCATGCCGTTCCGGTCCACGACGATTTCGCCCAGCTTGGGGTCCTTGCGGATGGAGAGGCCCGCGGGGTCGGCGGGGGCGGTCTCCCCGGGGGCSKSKSCRGCSGCCTTCGCGGACGCCTTCTTGCCGTCGGGGGCCGCCGCGTACCAGGTGCCGCCGACGCCCTGGCCCTTGGCGTCGCCGGGCTTGGTGTCCTTGGCGTACCGGTACATCGGCCAGCCGTCGATGGTGAGCTGCTTGGTGCCGTCGGCCGCGGTGACCTCGCCGAGCAGCGACTCGTCCACGCCGGGCGCGGCCTTCGCCCCGTCGGCGGCGGCGACCGGCCAGGTCTTGAGGCAGGCGGCGTCGCAGTTGGACTTGGGCGGCTGGGCGGTGTCCTTGTCGAAGCGGTAGAGCGTGAAGCCCTCGCTGTCGGTGACGACCCTGCCGAGTTTCTTGCTCTCCCACACCGCGAGTTGGCCTGCGGCCTTGGGCTTCGCGGCCGCGCCCTCGTCGGCGCCGTAGCCGTCGCCCGCGCCGTAACCGTCCTTGGCGGGCGCCTCGTTGCCGACGTTCTGCCCGTTCGGCGACTGGTCGCCCTTCTCCTGGCCGCACGCCGTCGTCAGCGCCAGCAGGGCCGCAGCCGTCGCTACGAGCGAGGCGCCCCGCCAGGCCCGGTGTGTGGGTTGCCGCATCTCTGACTCCCGCTGTCCGCTTGGGTGTTGTGACGCCCTACTGCGTCACACATGGCCCTAGGTACRGGYGCGAGCGGCGGTCGCGCTCMMYGAGCGCCGTCTCCTTCCTTCGGGTCATTCCGGTCCGATCCGGGCGTGCCGTGGCCGCCCGCCGCCCATGCTCTCCGTCGTGCGTGGAACTTATCGAGCCGTACCGCCCCTGGTCACCCGCGTGTTCGCACTCCTGGCGCTGGCGTTGCTGCTCGGCGCCTCGTCGGCCACCGGCGCGGCCGTGGCCGGTGACTGCGCCATCGCGTCCATCGACCAGAGCGGGGGCGCGCCGGGGGGCGACAACTGGGCCGTGGCGGGCGACGGCGCCCACTGCCACACCGGACGCCCGCAC
>NZ_JASKYR010000610.1:0-4475 GCF_041028215.1 Streptomyces flavofungini | reverse complement strand
CGCCCGTACCGTCCCCGGGGCGCTCGGCGCCCTCGCCGCGCAGGGCAGGACCCGGGCCGCCGTGGCCGCGTACTTCACCGCACCCGGACGCTTCGCCGCCCAGAGCGCGGGCGCGGCCCCCTGGSTCGCGGCGGCCCCGCTCGGCGCCCACCCGTCCCTCGTCAGCCTCGTCCTGCACCGCTACGACCAGGCGTGCCGCGCCGAGCCGATGGCCGAACCGCGTCGCCTCAGCGCCGTCTGACGAGGGGCCAGATCCCCTTTGTCACTGCTTGCGTCTACTGTCGGTGCATGGAAGGCACAGCACCGCACGCGCGACAGGACGCCTACGAGGCATATGACGAGGCCGCCGTCGAGCGGTGGGCCGCCGAGCCGGACAAGCGGCCGGGGCGCACGGCCTTCCAGCGCGACCGCGCGCGCGTGCTGCACTCCGCCGCGCTGCGCCGCCTCGCGGGCAAGACCCAGGTCGTCACGCCGGGCACCAGGAGCCAGGCCTGGGACGCCAGCGCCCGCACCCGGCTGACGCACTCCCTGGAGTGCGCGCAGGTCGGCCGCGAGCTGGGCGCCGCCCTCGGCAGCGACCCGGACCTCGTGGAGACCGCCTGCCTCTCGCACGATCTCGGCCACCCGCCCTTCGGTCACAACGGCGAGCAGGCGCTGAACGAGGTGGCGGCCGACTGCGGCGGCTTCGAGGGCAACGCCCAGTCGCTGCGCCTGCTCGCCCGCATCGAGCCCAAGCGCTTCATCCGCTCCGAGGCCACCGGCGACCTGGTCAGCGTCGGCCTGAACCTCACCAGGGCCGCCCTGGACGCCGCCACCAAGTACCCCTGGCCGCGCGGCGGCCACCCCACCGACCCGGACTCCACGAAGTTCGGGGTCTACGAGGACGACAGGCCGGTCTTCGACTGGGTCCGCAAGGAAGCGCCGGGGCAGCGCATCTGTTTCGAGGCGCAGATCATGGACTGGTCCGACGACGTCGCGTACTCGGTCCATGACGTCGAGGACGGCCTGCACGCCGGTCACATCGATCCGAACGCGCTGCACGCCGAGCCCGAGCGCCGGGACATCTACGCCGTCGCGATCGGGCGCTATGTCCCCGCGGACACCGATCCCGAAGAGCTCGCCCAGGCCCTGGACCGCCTCCTGGAGCAGGAGTGGTGGCCGCACGGCTATGACGGCACGGCCGTCGCCCAGGCCCGTCTGAAGGACGCCACCAGCCAGCTCATCGGCCGCTTCTGCCTGGCGGCGGAGACCGCCACGCGCGTGCGGTACGGCACGGGCCCCCTCACGAGGTACGCGGCCGAGCTCGTCGTACCCCGCGAGACGCGGCACGAGTGCGCGGTGCTCAAGGCCGTCGCCGACCGCTATGTGATGCAGCGCCCCGCGCAGGAGCGGCTCCGCGCCGACCAGCGCATCGTGGTCGCCGAGCTCGCCGACGCCCTCATGAGGCGGGCGCCCGAGGGGCTCGACCCGCAGTTCCGCGCGCTGTACGAGGCGGCGTCCGACGACCGCGCGGCGCAGCGTGTCGTGGTCGACCAGATCGCGTCGCTGACCGACGCGGCGGCCCGCGCGCTGCACACCCGGCTGACGTCGAGACACCTGGACCACGACGGTCGGTGACCATGCCGTGACCACGGGGCGTGACGGAATGTGGCCGACAGGGGCCACGCCCCCTTTCCCCATCACGCTCCGTGCGGGACGCTCCTGTGGCATTCGGACAGCGTTCCCGCGTTCAGACAGTTCCCACCGGGTACATTCCCGGTCCCCCCGGCGAGGAGGCATCAAGTGGTCGACGCGCATCAGACGTTCGTCATTGTGGGAGGAGGTCTGGCCGGCGCCAAGGCGGCCGAGACCCTTCGTTCCGAGGGATTCACCGGCCGGGTGATCCTCGTGGGCGACGAGCGTGACCACCCCTACGAGCGTCCGCCCCTGTCCAAGGGCTATCTGCTCGGCAAGGAGGAGCGCGACAGCGTCTTCGTCCACGAACCGGGGTGGTACGCGCGTGCGGACGTCGAACTCCACCTGGGCCAGCCCGTGGTCGCCGTCGACCGCGCGGCCAGGAGCGTGCGCCTGGGCGACGGCGCGGTCATCCACTACGACAAGCTGCTGCTCGCCACCGGGGCCGAGCCGCGCCGCCTCGACGTCCCCGGCACGGACCTCGCGGGCGTGCACCACCTGCGCCGCCTGGCCCACGCCGACCGCCTCCGGCAGGTCCTCACGGCCCTCGGCCGCGACAACGGCCACCTGGTGATCGCCGGGGCGGGCTGGATCGGCCTGGAGATCGCGGCGGCGGCCAGGGAGTACGGCGCGGAGGTGACGGTCGTCGAGCGCGAGGCGACCCCGCTGCACGCCGTGCTCGGCCCCGAGGTGGGCCAGATGTTCGCCGACCTGCACGCCGAGCACGGCGTCCGCTTCCACTTCGGCGCGAGCCTCACCGAGATCGTCGGCCAGGACGGCATGGTCCTCGCCGCCCGTACCGACGACGGCGAGGAGCACCCCGCCCACGACGTGCTCGCCGCGATCGGCGCGGCCCCGCGCACGGCGCTCGCCGAGGCCGCGGGCCTGGCCCTCGTGGACCGCGCGGACGGCGGCGGCATCGCGGTCGACGCCTCGTTCCGCACCTCGGACCCCGACATCTTCGCGGCCGGTGACGTGGCGGCCACCGAGCACCCCCTGTTCGGCAGGCGGCTGCGCGTGGAGCACTGGGCGAACGCCCTGAACGGCGGACCGGCGGCGGCCCGCGCCATGCTCGGCCAGGAGGTGGGCTACGACCGGGTGCCGTATTTCTTCTCCGACCAGTACGACGTGGGCCTTGAGTACTCGGGCTGGGCGCCCCCGGGCTCGTACGACCAGGTGGTGGTGCGCGGGGACACCGGCAAGCGGGAGTTCATCGCCTTCTGGCTGCGCGAGGGCCGGGTGCTGGCGGGGATGAACGTGAATGTGTGGGACGTCACGGAGCACATCCAGCAGCTGATCCAGTCCGGCGCTACGCCCGACCAGAACGCCCTCGCGGACCCCGGCACCCCCCTGGCGTCGCTGATCGCGTGACGGGCCGGGAGGGAGTGTCACAGGCGGGCCGTAGTATTCCTACGTGGCAGGCAGGATCAATGACGAGGACGTGAAGGCGGTTCGGGACGCGGTCCCGATCGACGCCGTGGTCTCCGACTATCTCCAGCTGCGCAACGCGGGCGGCGGGAACCTCAAGGGTCTGTGCCCCTTCCACGACGAGAAGTCCCCGTCCTTCCAGGTCAGCCCGAGCAAGGGTCTCTTCCACTGCTTCGGCTGCCAGGAAGGCGGCGACACGATCGCCTTCGTGATGAAGATCGACCACCTCACGTTCTCCGAGACGGTCGAGCGCCTCGCCGCCAAGGCGGGCATCACCCTGCGGTACGAGGAGGGCGGGTACAACCCCAGCCACCAGCGCGGCGAGCGCATCCGCCTGGTGGAGGCCCACAAGGCGGCCGCCCAGTTCTATGTGGACCAGCTGGAGAGCCCCGAGGCCGAGATCGGCCGGAAGTTCCTCGCCGAGCGCGGCTTCGACCAGGCCGCGGCGGCGCATTTCGGCGTGGGGTACAGCCCGGCCGGCTGGGACCACCTCACCCGCTTCCTGCGCGGCAAGGGCTTCACCGACAAGGAGCTGACCCTCTCCGGGCTCTCCCAGGAGGGCCGCCGCGGCCCCATCGACCGCTTCCGCGGCCGGCTGATGTGGCCGATCCGCGACATCGGCGGCGAGGTCGTCGGCTTCGGCGCCCGCAAGCTCCGCGACGACGACAACGGCCCGAAGTACCTCAACACGCCCGAGACCCCGATCTACAAGAAGGGCCAGGTCCTCTACGGAGTCGACCTGGCGAAGAAGGACATCGCCAAGACCTCCCGCGCGGTCGTCGTCGAGGGGTACACGGACGTCATGGCCTGCCACCTCGCGGGCGTCACGACCGCCATCGCGACCTGCGGCACGGCCTTCGGCGGCGACCACATCAAGATCCTCCGCCGCCTTCTCATGGACAACGGAAGCGCCCGCGTGATCTTCACCTTCGACGGTGACGCGGCGGGCCAGAAGGCCGCCCTGCGCGCCTTCGAGGACGACCAGAAGTTCGCCGCGGAGACCTACATCGCGATCGCGCCCGAGGGCATGGACCCCTGCGAGCTGCGGCTCGCCAAGGGCGACGAGGCGGTCGCCGACCTCGTCCAGCCGCGCACCCCGCTCTTCGAGTTCGCCCTGCGCCAGATCGTCGGACGGTACGACCTGGAGACCCCCGCGGGCCGCGCCGCGGCCCTGGACGAGGCCGGTCCCGTCGTCGCCCGCATCAAGAACAGCGGGGCCCAGCACGAGGTGGCCGTCCAGCTCGCCGGCATGCTCGGCATCCTCGACACGCAGTTCGTCGTCAAGCGCGTGGCCCAGCTCGCCCGCTGGGCCCGCGACCGCGGCGGCAGGGGCCCCGCCCAGCCCCAGGGCAGGCCCCAGCAGGCGTATGGAC
>NZ_JASKYR010000061.1:0-18498 GCF_041028215.1 Streptomyces flavofungini | reverse complement strand
CGGACTCGCCGTGCCGCTCCCACTCGGTCAGCGCGCGCCATGCGCCCCCCCCCCCCCCCCCCCCCCCCCCCCCCCCCCCCCCCCCCCCCCCCCCTCTCCAGCCTGCACCGCCCCGGCACGGCATCCCCCGGCGGCTGCCAGTCGACGACCTCCATCGGGTCGTCGAAACCGGCGGGGCCGAGCGCCGTACGGGCGACGAACACCGTGCCGACGCCGGTCGGCGGCGGGGTGCGGACCGTGACGCGGGTGAACGGTACGGACTCGCCGTGCCGCTCCCACTCGGTCAGCGCGCGCCATGCGTCGGCGGCGGGCAGGGACGTGTGCCTGGCGAACCTGAAGAGAGCCACCCTGAGAGCCTGCCAGGCCCCGGGCCGTACGTCCCCTCCGACGCGACCTAGCGGTAGACCTTGCCCGGCTCGGCCTTGCCGGGGGCGAGGAGCTGGGGGACCGTCACGAAGACGTAGCCGCGCTTCTTCAGCTCGGTGATGACGCCGGGCACGGCGGGGACGGTGCCCTTGTAGATGTCGTGCAGCAGGATGATGCCGTCCCGCTTGGTCTGGTCGATGACCCGCTTCGTGATCAGCTCGGAGTCGTCGGTCGTGTAGTCCTTGGCGGTGACGGTCCACAGGATCTCCGCGAGACCCAGCTCCTTGGAGAGCTTGTTGACGTCGTCGTTGGTGCGGCCCTGCGGCGGACGCATCAGCGTCGGCTTCCTGCCGATGAGCTTCTCTATCGCCTCGTTGGGGCGCTCCAGCTCCCTGCGTGCCTCGGCCTTGTCGATCTTCGTCAGGATCTTGTGCGACCAGGTGTGGCTCGCGACCTCGTGCCCCTCGGCGGCCATCTGCTTCACCAGCTCGGGGTACTTCTCGATGTGGTTCCTGCCGAGCGTGAAGAAGGTGGCGGGCACCTTCTCCCGCTTGAGTATCTTCAGCAGCCGCGGGGTGTTCCCGCTCGGCCCCGCGTCGAAGGTCAGCGCCACACACTTCGCCTTGCGGCAGTCGACCGTACCGAATCGCGCCTGGTCAGCGGCCTTGGCGTCCGCGGCGGCCTTGCGCACGGAGCTGGGCGACACCGTCTCCAGCCTGGTGCACCCGGTCAGCGCGAGGGCCAGGGCCGCCCCCGCCGCGAGGACGGGGGCGGTGCGACGCAACCTTTTGGGCCGCGCCTTCATCTTGGAAGTAGCAGGCGTGTTCGATGGGGACATGCGGCCACTATACATATGATGTATACACCGAGTTTATAGCGGTGTCCCCGCCTGCCGGAGCGGCTGGTCTCAGACCGCGAGCACCCTGATCGAGGGGTGGATCGCGGAGTTCAGATAGAGCCGCTCCTTCTTGCCCTCCTGCTCCAGCTCCATGACGAGCCGGTAGCGGTACAGGCCCGGCCTTGCGGTGCTCATGACCGTGCCGGCCCAGTAGTAGTAGACGGGCGTGAACTTGTCGCGCATGCGGTCCGGCATCCCGTAGATCTTCAGTTCGTTGAAGATCCTGCGCTCCGACACGTCCTCCTCGTCACCCAGCTCGGTGTCGAGGAAGACGATGTTGTTGATCTTCGGCATGGGCGGCCAGGTGCCGTCCGGGCGCTTCTCCATGTCGATGGGGCGCACGATCCAGTTGAGGACCTGGCCCTGCTTGCAGACCGTCTCCAGGGACGACGTGCCCTGCCCCTTGCCGCCGACGCTGTTGTCCATCATGTACATCGAGTCGCTCAGCGAACCCGTCTCCGTCGCCCGCTCCATATTGATCAACGTGACGATGTTGAGCTGGACCGAGTTGAGCTGACCGGGGTTCTGCTTCTGCTGTGCGCCCGACTCCTGCGCGCCCGTCTGTGTGCTGGTGCTCACCGCTCCTCCTTCGCGTACGCGGTCATGGCTGGTCAGGCACCTAGCCGACGAGGGACGACGACAGGGTCGCGGTGAGCGGCTCGTCGCGTGTACCCAGCCTGAAGGTGATCTGGTACGTGATCGGCTGGGTGTCCGTCTTCTTGACGGTCCCGGTCCAGTACGAGACGTCCGTGCCGGGGTACACCTTCCGCTCCGGCTCGCAGATCTCGGGGTCGATCACGATGTTCTCGATGCTGACGAACGCCTCGCACTCGAGCGCCAGACAGTTCCACAGCAGCACGTCGCCGCGCTTGGCCTTGGTCCGCAGCTCCTCGGTGCCGAATCCGGTGGAGCCGCCCGAGAGGTTGGTGTCGTACATGTACAGGTGGCCGTCGGTGTTCCCGGCCGCCAGCGCTCCCACGGCGTCCACGACGGCGGTGATGGAGATGGGCCGCTTGACGGCGCTCTCCCGCGGCTTGGGCTTGGTCGTCATCCGTTCCTCCTGGTCCGCTGGGGTCTTCAGGCGCTCCGGCCGGGGGGCGTGGCCGGGATCGGCAGCGGGCCGATGCCCGCTTTGGTGAACGCGTTGCGCCGCGGCTCCGAGGAGATCTTCAGTGCCGAGGGACATGTCAGGTTCACGGCTTCCCAGCGCTGTTCGCCGTTGACCTGCGTCAGCTTGTGGAGCTGGACGCGCATCATGTACGAGTACGTGCCGGGCCGGGAGGTGTCGACCGTCGCCGACCAGTACCAGCCGTCGGTCACCATGTCCGGCGAGCCGTACTCCGCCGGGTACATGATCTTGGAGTCGACCGCCTCGCCGTAGATGTCGGTGATCACGGGGGCCGGATAGCTGTACGCGGCCGTGCCGTCATCGGTGGCGACCTGGCCCGTGACGTCCAGGATCTTCTGGCCGGAGAGCCTGCCGCGGGTGTGCCGCGTGGTCTTGACGCGCGTACCGGTCTTCCTGCGGATGCGGCTCAGCTCGGCCGCCGCGTCCGTGCCGGCCACCGAGGACTTGTTCGCGAGGTCCTGGAGCTCGGCCAGGGCCTGCTCGTCGCTCTGCCGCGCCCGCTCGACCTCGTAGCCGCGGGGCACGGTCGGCGGGATGGAACCGAGGCTGTACGGGAGCCAGTTGAGCACCTGCTCGCTGGCCTGGGAGCCGTCGCGCCAGTAGGAGCCGTGGATCGCGGTCACCAGCTCGCCGGTTCCCTGGTTCTCGGAGCCGTGCAGCTTCATGTTGTCGAACAGGTAGGTGTTGCCTTCGAGGGTGCTGGTCGCCAGCGCGTTGCCGACGTCCACGAGCACGATGATCGCCAACTGTTGGGGCATGATTCCGCCTTCGTCGTCGTTCCCGGCACGGCCGTGGTCGGAGCGGCCGCTACTGGCACATCAGCGCGGGCGTCTCGACGTGCATGACACTGTGGGCGCCCTCGTACATCTGGAACTCGATGCGGTACTGGTAGGGGACGCCCGGGGTCATCCAGTGCGGCACCACGCCGGTCCACACGTCGAGGTCGAGCTTCTCGCCCGCGGTGTCCTCGCCGCCGCCCTGCGCCTGCCGGCCGGGCTGGGCCTGCTGCTGCCCGTACGCCTGCTGTCCGTAGCCCTGCTGGCCGTGACTCTGCCGCCCGTACGCCTGCTGCCCGTAGCCCTGCTGGCCGTACGCGGGCTGGCCCTGGGTGTGCTGCGAGGCGCCGCCGTTGCTGCTCCTCGACGGCATGAACGAGATGTTCTTGATCTCGACCGGTGTCTGGAGGTCCACGGCCAGCGCGGTCCAGGAGACGACCTGTCCCGGCTTGACGATGGTGACGAGGTCCGGCGTCCCCTGGTGCGTGCTGTCGAACGGACCGTCGTCCACCATGCAGAGGTTGCCGTCGTGCAGCCCCCTGATCGACAGCGCTCCTATGACGTCCACGACGGCGATGATGTTCACCTGCGATTTCATTCCACTCCTGTCCTCGCACGTGGTGATGGTGCGCGGGGCCCCGCGCCTAGCCGCGGTCCCGCACCAGCGGGACCTTCCCGACGGCGGTCCGCTCGATCTCGGCGGACAGCCTCGGCACGAACGTGAGCTGGAAGGTGTAGCCGGTCGCCTCGAACGACGCGGCGTTCGCCTCCCCGTGGTTGAAGAGCGAGAGGGCGCGCGGCAGGGCGTTCACGAAGAGCTGCTGGAGGCCGTAGGGCCCGAGCACCGTGTCGGTCCGGTAGGTCAGGCCGAGCACGTCGTCGACGGAGGCGAGGAGCTGGATGCGCTTCGCCTCGCGGTGGTTGATGAACTGCACGTCGTGCGCCACCGCGTCCAGATCGACCACCTCGGCGGCCCGCAGCTCGTCGCGGAGCAGGTCGTACGCGCGCACGGCCGAGTACTGGCTGTCGTTGATGTGCAGCACGTCGCCGGTACGTCCGGCGAACTCGAACTGCCTGGTCCGCAGGCCGGGCCCGGTGGTGCGCGGCCGGTTGATCATCCGGTCGCCCAGCTTCAGGCGCAGCAGCGGGGTCTCGTGCGCGTGCAGCCGCGTGACGACGAGCTCGCCCTCCTCGCCCTCGGCCACCTGGCGCCCGTCCTCGTCGACGATCTCGATGAAGTGCAGCCCCGGGACGGCGGACAGGCAGGGCGACTCCGCGTCCAGCTGGAGGCCGATGGTCTCCGCCTGGGTGGCGGCGAAGTAGCTGAGGATCGACAGGTTCGGGTACAGCGCCTTGAGCTCCACGCGCTTGCGCTGCGGCAGGACGCCGCTGCCGTACAGCGCGACCCGGAAGCTGTCCCGGTACTCCTGGCGCATGCCCGCGCCGAGATCGGCGAGGATCGCGATGCCCGCGGAGATCCCCATCAGGGCCTTGGGGCCGTGGTACGAGAACATGTGCTCAAGGACCGGGGCGGTGACGGGCCCCGCCCCCACGTAGTTGACGCCCGGCACCTGCTGGAGCACCCCGCCGACCATCGTGCCGCTGCTCCACATCTGGTAGTCGGCCAGCGTGGTGAACAGCCACTTCGGGTCGGCGCCCGCGAGATGCGGCGCGAGCTGGTAGGCCCCCATGAAGCGGCCCGCGATCTCGTAGGTGTCGCGCAGCTCCCGCAGGGCGTAGACGACTTCGAGGGGCCGTCCGCCGCTGGTGCCGCCGCTCGCCACGATCTCGAAGTCGCCGCGGGTGAGCGGCACCACCATGCCGGGCCGGTCGTCCATGAAGAAGTCGCGCTGGACGTCCTTGTCGGACAGCGGGACGCGCTGCCACTCGCCGTAGGTGAGCGGCGCGCGGGTGATGCCCGCGCCGCGCAGCCGCTCCCGCCAGAGCGGGTTGAGCAGCGCCGTGTTGACCATCTGCTGGAGCCTGCGCAGGACGAGGGCGTCCTGGACCTCATGGGTGATTTCGCTGTACGGGGTCTGGCAGACCCGTTCGCATTCCCGCATCTTGCTCGCGAACGAGGGAAGGACGGTCACGGCCTCGATGGACTCCGGGCGCAATTCCCCATCGGGGATGAGCCATTCGGCCAGTTCACGGGCCCCGCTCGGGGCGGGGGCCGCCGGTGGAACGCGCGTTACCTGTGGAGCGTGCGATGTACTCAACATCCGTCCTCTCTAGGCTTTTCCGGTTCCCTCTTCGCTCTCGTCGCTCTCGATCAGCTCCCGGCCCGTCCGCTTGATTTCGGAGAGCAGCATCCTGAAGTGCTCGGCGGTGATCTGGTGATTCATCATGACCACCCTCAGGGCGGCCGCACCGTCGATGTCCACCTTCGAGATGAAGAAGTTTCCCTCGCTCTTGACGCGGTTCCTTATGGCGACCTGGAGGTGGTGCAGAGCCTTCTTGTCGAGTTTCTTTCCGGACGCTCCCCCGTAACCCGCGGGGTGATATCGGAAGCAGAGAATGTTCGCTTCCGGACGATGCGGTGTCTCGAAGTCGGGGTCGGCCCGCAGGATCTCGTACGCCTCGCCGGTCAGGCCGCACAGATACTCGATCTTCTCCGCGAAAAGTGACCTGCCGTAAATGGCCCACAGCGCCCAGAGAGTCATGATCATCGGGCGCTTCGTGCACTCGAAGTTCTTGGGCCCGCTGTCGAAGGCGGTGTAAATGTCCTGCTCTTCCTCGAAGACGTAACTCGCCTTCTGCCGGAAGGCCGAAAGGGCCGTTTCCCTGTTCTTGTAGAACAGCATCGTGCAGGGCGCGGGGACGAACATCATCTTGTGCGCGTCCCAGGCCAGGGAGTCCGCCCTCGCGATGCCCCGCAGCTTGTCGCGGAGTGCGTCGGAGACGAGCAGGCTCGCACCGTGCGCGCCGTCGATGTGCAGCCAGAGGTCCCGCTCCTCGGCGATGGCGGCGAGTTCGTCGATCGGGTCGAAGGCGCCGACCGACGTGCCGCCCGCCGAGGCCACCATGCAGAACACCTTCAGGTTCTGCCGCTCGGCCGCCTCCAGGGTCGCGCGCACCTCGCCCACGCTGATCTGCTGCTGCTTGTTGAGCGGCAGGCGCACCAGCTGGGCGTCGCCGATGCCGAGCACACCGGCCGCCCGTGCCACGCTGTAGTGCACGTCGGCGCCCACGGCGATGGCGGGCCGCGGCTGGCCGCGCACGGCCGACGCGCCCTGTGACCAGTAGCCGGGCAGCTTCTCGTTCCGCGCCGCGAGCAGCGCCGTCAGGTTGGCCAGCGAGCCGCCCGACGTGGTCACCATGGTGAAGCGGCCGGGGTCGTAGCCGATGAAGCGGTTCAGCTCCTCCGCCATGATCCGCTCCACGGCGCTGGGAAGCTGGCCCGCCTCGTAGAAGGACGCGGGCTGGCTGACCATGGAGCTGACGAAGTCGATGACGCCGGCGAGCGGCACCACTCCGGAGAACTGCCGCCCCATGTAGCCGGGCGACTGCACCTGAATGCCCGTCCTGATGTACAGGTCGATGATCGAGGCGAGCCGCTCCTCGTCGAAGGCGGCGACGGCGTCGTGCTCGGCCGTCATCAGGGCCCTCGCGGCCTGTGTCAACTGCTGCGGGTCGATCAGTTCAAGCCCCCTGATCGAGATGTCCGACAGGTGTTTCTCCAGTTTGGCGAGGGCGGTTTCCGAGTTCTCCCTGAACAATTGCGGGTCAAACGCTTCGAGCAGTAAGCCGCTCGGTTCCGATCCGGGGTCACTCGCCCGAGATTCCGTCACTAGGGTCCCCCCTCTTTTTGGAATTCCCCGTGGTGCCCGACGTATGGGGGGAGGGCATGCGGCAGCGTCGAGGAGACGCCGTGGCCCGGGTGGTCGATCCGGACCGCGACGCCCTTCCGCACGCGACGCGTTACACGCCGTACGTACGGGATTCCCCCTCCGAGAACTCTGCGCGGCAGCGGTCCCTCCGGCATGGTCAGTGCCTGCCCCCACGGCGAACACCGTAGGCGTTGCTGATCGGGGGATAAATCGAAACTCCGGGGTCTGACCGAAAAAAGTTGCGCTCCTTCTGATGAGCCGTCAACCACCCCGAGTCACACGCGCACCCATGGGTATCGGGGGTTCCGTATCCGGTCCGAGGTTTTCGGACACCGTGCCTGCGGCATGTGCACGGCAAAAGTGTGGACGCGCCAGGGCCCCGACGGGTCATGGTGCGGCGCAAGGCGTTTCCTGCCAATTTTCCGGCTGCGTCCGGGGATGCGCTTTCGGCGTCTGCCCGGCGGTGTCGACGCCGTATGTTTTCCGCCGCCGAACGGTGATCCGGCCATGGGGGAGACGTGCCGGGCGTGTGCATTCGAAGCGGGTGGGCCGGAACTGTTCGACATGGGCCGGGTGTTCGACACCCGATACGTGCGAAAGCCCGTACGCGGTGCGGTCGGACCGCGTCAGGCGCTGGTGACCGGCGTCGCCGTGCCGTACGTCACCGAGCAGCCGGACATCGCGAGCGTCATGGGGGCGCCAGTCCAGCCGGGGCAGCCGCCCTCGCGGCGCTGGTTCACCGTGCCCGGCGCGGGCACGCTCCACGGATATCCGCCCTACGGCTTCCTCGCCAGGTCTGACCCCCGTACGACGGGGTCAAAGGGGCTACAACAGGGATTTTTCGGGCGAGGGGGGTACAACCCTTGTATGGAAACCATGGACATCGCAGCCTCATCCACCACACACCTGCTCATGTGGATCGCCGGCCTCGTCGTGGTCGGCGTTCTGCTGAGCGCCTTCTTCTTCGGGCGCCGCGCCCAGGCCAAGCAGGTCGCCACGCCGCACCCCGAGGACAACCCGAAGCGCCCGTACGACGGCCCGGTCAGGGAGGAGCAGGAGTTCCGCGAGGCGAACGAGATGCCGCAGGACGGCCGCCGTCGCCTCCCGCACGAGATCCAGGGGGGATACGGCAACTGCAGCAGCCACCCCAGCGAGTCGCAGGACCCCGAGGACCACAGGAAGAGCAGCGGCGGCGGCAGCTTCGGCAGCGGCGGCCTCGGCTGACCCATCACCCCCAACCCGCCGCCGAAACCACCGGTGACCTGCGCGGAACCCCTCTCGTCACGCTCCGCTGATCACCCGGATGCCGTACACCACCAAGCCGCCCCCGGCCGGGTCGCGGAGGCTGGTCGAGAACCCGGCTCGCGCCCACGCGACGCCGGCGACCGGTGGCCGGCAGCACACCAGATGCTCCGTCCCCGCGTACGGAGGAGATCTGGATGACCACAGCTTCGTCAGGGACCTGGGAACACGCCGTCGTCACCGGCGGAGGCGGCTTCGTCGGCTCCCACCTGTGCGCCGCCCTGCTGGCCGCGGGCACCGACGTCACCTGCGTGGACGACTTCAGCACCGGACGGCCGGAGAACCTCGCGCCGCTCCTGGACCGCCCCGGCTTCCACCTCATACAGGCCAACGTCACCGAGGGACTCGGCGTCGACCGCCCGCCCGACCTCGTCCTCCACTTCGCCTCTCCGGCCTCGCCCGCCGACTATCTGCGGCTGCCCCTGCACACGCTGGAGACCGGCAGCCTCGGCACCCGCAACGCGCTCCGGCTCGCCCACCGCACCGGCGCCCGCTTCCTGCTGGCCTCGACGTCCGAGGTCTACGGCGACCCCCAGCAGAACCCGCAGGACGAGCGGTACTGGGGCCATGTGAACCCCGTGGGACCGCGCAGCGTGTACGACGAGGCCAAGCGCTTCGGCGAGGCCCTGACCACGGCACACGCCGAGGCCGAGGGCACCGACACCGGCATCGTGCGGCTCTTCAACACCTACGGCCCCCGCATGCGCGGCCACGACGGACGCGCCGTCCCCACCTTCGTGCGCCAGGCCCTGGACGGCGAGCCCCTGACCGTCACCGGAGACGGGAACCAGACCCGCTCCCTCTGCTACGTCGACGACACCGTCCGCGGCATCCTCGCGGCCGCCGCCCACGGCATGCGGGGCCCGGTCAACATCGGCAACCCCACCGAGATCACCATGCTGGACCTCGCGCGGCTCATCATCGACCTCGCCGGTTCGCGCTCGGAGATCCGCTTCATCGACCGCCCGACGGACGATCCGGCCGTCCGCTGCCCGGACATCACCCTGGCCCGCGACAAGCTCCAGTGGGAGCCGGGCGTCGACGCGCCGGAAGGCCTCCGGCGCACGATCGACTGGTTCCGCGCCGAGGCGCGCAACCAGTGAGGGCCCGCCCCCGGCCCTGACCCAGCTTGGTCATGTTCCCCGTCCCGCGGTCGCGTGTGTGCCCGCGTCCGGGCGCATGCCAAGGACCGCCGAAGGAAGTCCGGATCTCCCATGCGCATCCTCGGAATCAACGCCCTCTTCCACGACCCCGCCGCCGCCCTCGTGATCGACGGCCGCACCGTCGCCGCCGCCGAGGAGGAGCGCTTCTCCCGGCGCAAGCACGGCAAGCGTCCCGTGCCGTTCTCGGCCTGGGAACTGCCCGAACAGGCCGCCGCCTGGTGTCTGAGCAGGGCCGGTCTGCGCCCGCAGGACCTCGACGCCGTCGCCTACTCCTACGACCCGGGGCTCGCACGGCCCGCCGAGTCGATGGGGCTCGACGACCCCTGGGACCACCTGCGCCAGACCTACGCCCGCGAGGCACCCGGCTTCCTCAAGGCCGCGTTGCCGGGACTCGACCCGGACATCGTCCGGTTCGTACCGCACCACATGGCGCACGCCGCCTCCAGCGCCTTCGCAGCACCCGGCGCCGAGGACTCCTCGGTGCTCGTGCTCGACGGGCGCGGCGAGCGTGCCTCGCACCTCGCCGCCCGCCGCGTCGGCAACGACCTCGAACCGCTGTACGCGCAGGACCTGCCGCACTCCCTCGGCCTCGTCTACGAGGAACTCACCGGGCACCTCGGATTCCTCCGCTCCTCCGACGAGTTCAAGGTCATGGCCCTCGCCTCGCACGGCACCCCGCGCATGCTCCCCGAGCTGCGCGAGCACGTGTACCCCACCGGCGACGGCGGCTTCCGCGCCACGGCGGTGCCCTGGCACGAACTCTGCCCGCCGCGCGGCGCCGACGAGCCATGGACCCAGGCCCACGCGGACGTCGCCGCCAGCGCCCAGGCCGTACTGGAGGAGACCCTGCTCGACCTGGCGCGCTGGCTGCACGGCAAGACCCACCACAGCGTGCTCACCCTCGCGGGCGGCGTCGCCCTCAACTGCGTCGCCAACTCCCGGATCGCCAGGGAGGGCCCCTTCTCCCAGGTGTGGGTGCAGCCCGCCGCCGGTGACGCGGGCACGGCACTCGGCGGCGCGCTGCTGCTCACCGCGGGCGGCGGCGTCGAGCCCGAGCCCATGACCGGCGCCGACCTCGGCCGCGACTGGACCGACGCCGAACTCGGCGCCTGGCTGAAGACGGCCGCCGTCAGCTTCGAACGGCCCGCCGACATCGCGGAGACCGTGGCGCGCGCCCTCGCGGACAACCGGATCGTCGCCTGGTTCCAGGGCCGCTCCGAATACGGCCCGCGCGCCCTCGGGCACCGCTCGCTGATGGCCCACCCCGGCCACGCGGGCAACCTGGAGCGCCTCAACGACGTCAAGGGCCGCGAACAGTTCCGCCCGGTCGCCCCGATGGTGCTCGCCGAGCGCGCGGCGGAGATCTTCGACGGACCGCTGCCCAGCCCGTACATGCTCTTCGTGCACGACGTGGCCGAGCCCTGGCGCGAGCGCATCCCGGCCGTCGTGCACGTGGACGGGACGGCCCGCATCCAGACCGTCGACCCGGCGCGCGAGCCGCTGGTCGCCCGGATGCTCGGCGCGTTCGAGAAGCTCACCGGACTGCCGGTCGTGGTCAACACCAGCCTGAACACCGCGGGCCGCCCCATGGTGGACGACCCGCGCGACGCCCTTGAGTGCTTCGGCTCCTCGCCCGTCGACCTCCTGGCCATCGGCCCGTACGCGATCCGCCGCCAGGACCTCTTCCGCGCCGACGAGGAAGGCGGTGTCCGATGACCGCGCGCGAGCGGCCCGACGCCGCCACCGAGGGCACGTACGCCGTGGTGATCCCCACGCTCGGACGGCCCAGCCTGAACGCGACCCTGCGCGCCCTCGCCGCGGCGACCGGGCCCAAGCCGGAGTGCGTGATCCTCGTCGACGACCGCCCGCACGCCCACGGCGCGACGCCGCTGCCCGCCGACGTCCCCGCCGCGCTGCGCCCGGTCACCTCCGTGGTGCCCGGCAGGGCGCGCGGACCCGCCGCCGCCCGGAACACCGGCTGGCGCGCGGCCCTGGGGGTGCCCTGGATCGTCTTCCTCGACGACGACGTGGTGCCGGGGCCCACCTGGTGCGACGACCTCGCCCTCGACCTCGCCGCGGCCACCCCCGCCAACGGCGCCGTCACCGCCCGCATCGACGTGCCGCTCCCCGCGGACCGCAGGCCCACGGACTGGGAACGCAACACCGCCGGGCTCGCCACCGCCCGGTGGATCACCGCCGACATGGCCTACCGCCGTACGGCGCTCGAAGCCGTCCGGGGCTTCGACGAGCGGTTCCGGCGCGCCTTCCGCGAGGACGCCGACCTCGCCCTGCGGGTGCTCGCCGAGGGCTGGACGGTGGCCCGGGGGGCGCGCCGCACCGCCCATCCGGTGCGTCCGGCGGGACGCTGGATCTCGGTGCGGCTGCAACGGGGCAACGCCGACGACGTGCTCATGACCCGGCTGCACGGTCCCGGCTGGTGGGCGCGCGCCGCAGCGCCGCGCGGCAGGCTGCCCCGGCACCTCGCGGTGACCGGCGCCGCCGTCGGCGCCCTGGCCTGCGCCGCGCTGCGCAGGCCCGCCCTCGCCACCGTCTGCGCCGCCGGGTGGCTCGCCGGTACCGCCGAGTTCGCCCTGGCCCGCATCCTGCCGGGCCCCCGCCACCGCGATGAGGTGGTCGCCATGGCCGTGACCAGTGCCCTCATCCCGCCCGCCGCCACCTGGCACTGGCTGCGCGGCCAGCTCGCGCACCGGCGGGCGGAGCCCCTGGACCGCCGTACGGCCGGTGCGCCACGGCCACCGGGCGTACCGCTCAGGCCGCTCACCGAGGAACGGGCCGGCCGATGAACCGGCACCCCGCCGGGCGGCCCGGGACCCGCTCCGCCACCGCCATCGCCGAGACCCCCGACGGGCCCTGGCTCATCGACGGCCCCCGGCCGCCGCGCGGAGCGGGCCTGCGGGGCCTGCCCGGCGCCGTCCTCTTCGACCGCGACGCCACCCTCGTCGTGGACGTGCCCTACAACGGCGACCCCGCGCGGGTACGGCTCATGCCGGGCGCCCGCGACGCCGTGGACGCGGTGCGCGCGGCGGGCGTCCCGGTCGGCGTCGTCAGCAACCAGTCGGGCGTCGCGCGCGGCCTGCTGTCGCGCGCCCAGGTCGACGCGGTGCGGCGGCGCGTGGAGGAACTCCTCGGCCCGTTCTCCGTCTGGGCGATCTGCCCGCACGGCCCCGGCGACGGCTGCCACTGCCGCAAACCGGAGCCGGGCCTCGTCATCGCCGCGTGCGCACGGCTCGGTGTGCCCGCCACCCGCGCCGTCGTCATCGGCGACATCGGCGCCGACGTGCGGGCGGCCCGCGCCGCCGGGGCCCGTGGCGTGCTCGTGCCCACCCCGGTCACCCGCGCGGCGGAGATCACCGCCGCCGACACCGTCGCCACCGACCTGCGCACGGCCGTGGGCCTGGTCCTGGACGGCCGGACTTCCGGCCCGCGGCAGGGGGAGGGGGAGCGGCTGTGAGCGATGGTGACGCATCCCTTCCGCGTACGCTCGTCGTCCGTCTCGACAGCGCCGGTGACGTGCTGCTCGCCGGGCCCGCCGTGCGCGCGGCGGCGGCCGGGTCCGCGTACACGGCGCTGCTCTGCGGGCCGCAGGGCGCCGACGCGGGCCGACTGCTGCCCGGCGTGGACGACGTCCTGGTCTACGACGCCCCCTGGGTCGGCCTCGACCCGGCGCCGGTGACCCGCGACGCGACACGGCAGGTGCTCGACGCGGTGGCCGCCCGCCGCTTCGACCGGGCCCTGATCCTCGTCTCGTACCACCAGAGCCCGCTGCCCGTGGCCCTCCTCCTCAAGCTCGCCGGGGTCGGCTGGACGGCCGCGGACAGCGAGGACTATCCCGGCGGCCTCCTCGACCTGCGCCACCACAGGGCCCCCCGGCGCCACGAGGCGGCGGCGGCCCTCGACCTCGCCCGCGCCGCGGGCTTCGCACTGCCGCCCGGCGACGGCGGGGCCCTGCGCGTGACGGCGCCCCCCGACACCACCGGCCTCACAGGACCCGAACCGTACGTGGTGGTCCACCCCGGAGCCGCCGTGCCCGCCCGCGCCTGGAGCCCCGAACGGGCGCGGCGCGCCGTGGCGGCGCTCGCCTTCGACGGCCACCGGGTGGTCGTCACCGGGGGCCCGGCGGAGCGCGGACTGACCGCGCTCGTCGCCGGACGGCACGGCCTCGACCTCGGCGGAGCCACCGACCTGCGGCACCTGGCGGGCGTGCTCGCCGGGGCGCGGGTCGCGGTGGTCGGCAACACCGGGCCAGGACATCTGGCCGCCGCCGTGGGCACCCCCGTGGCCAGCCTGTTCGCCCCCGTGGTGCCCGCCGAGCGCTGGGGCCCGTACGGCGTACGGCATGTGCTCCTCGGCGACCAGCGCGAGCGGTGCGCGGACAGCAGGGCACGCGAGTGCCCGCTGCGCGGACACCCCTGTCTCGACGGGGTCGGCGACGCCGAGGTGCTCGCCGCCGTGGCCATGCTCGCGGGCCCCGCGACCGGGGACCGTCCGGACCCGGCCGACGCCCTGTCCCACCCACCGACCGGACCCGGCCACGCGCCGGAACCGGAACGAGGAGCGACCGTATGAACATCCTGCTGTGGCACGTGCACGGCTCCTGGACGACCGCGTTCGTGCAGGGGCCCCACACCTACCTCGTTCCCGTCACACCGGACCGCGGACCGGACGGGCTCGGCCGCGCCCGCACCTTCGCCTGGCCCGACTCGGTGCGTGAGATCACCCCCGAGCGGCTGCGCGACGCCGAGGTGGACCTGGTCGTCCTCCAGCGCCCGCACGAGAGCGCCCTCGCCGAACGCTGGCTCGGCGGGCGGCGGCCCGGCCGCGACGTGCCCGCCGTCTACCTGGAGCACAACACACCGGACGGCGACGTGCCGGACACCCGGCACCCGTACGCGGACCGCGACGACCTCACACTCGTCCACGTCACCCACTTCAACCGGCTCTTCTGGGACAACGGCGGTACGCGCACCGAGGTCATCGAGCACGGCATCGTCGACCCGGGACACCAGTACACCGGGGACCTCGCGTGGGCCGCCGTCGTCGTCAACGACCCCGTCCGACGCGGCCGTCACACGGGGACCGACCTGCTGCCCGCCCTGAGCGAGGCGGCGCCCCTCGACGTCTTCGGCATGCGCACCGATGGCCTCGCGGCCCACCTCGGCCTCGCGGAGGACCGCTGCCGTGCCGCCGACCTGCCGCAGAGCGTACTCCACGCGGCGCTCGCGCGGCGCCGCCTGTATCTGCACCCGGTGCGCTGGACCTCGCTCGGCCTGTCCCTCCTTGAGGCCATGCACCTGGGCATGCCCGTCGTCGCGCTCGCCACCACGGAGGCGAGCGAGGCCGTCGTGCCGGGCACCGGCATCGTCTCCACCCGCCCCGAGGTCCTCGCGCGGGCGGCCAGGCACTACCTGGAGGAACCGGACGCGGCGGCGGAGGACGGCGCCCGCGCCCGCCAGGCGGCGCTCGACCGGTACGGACTCAAGCGTTTCCTCGCCGACTGGGAGCGCGTGCTGACGGAGGCCCGCTCATGACCTCATTCCTGGACCCCTTCGCCCCCGGCGGCCCCCCCGGGGCACTCTCCATCGCCCTCGTCTCGGAGCACGCGAGCCCGCTCGCCGCCCTCGGCGGCGTGGACGCGGGCGGACAGAACGTGCACGTCGCCTGCCTCGCGGGCGCCCTCGCCGACCGGGGCCACCGGGTCACCGTCTACACCCGGCGCGACGCCCGCGACCTGCCCGACCGGGTGGCGCTGCGCGACGGCGTCGAGGTGCACCACGTGCCCGCGGGACCGCCCGAACCGATACCCAAGGACGAACTCCTGCCCCACATGGACGACTTCGGGCAGCACATGGCGCGAGGCTGGCGGCACCGCCCGCCCGACCTGGTGCACTCGCACTTCTGGATGTCCGGGCTCGCCTCGCTCCGGGCGACCCGCGAACTCGGCCTGCCGCTGCTGCACACGTACCACGCCCTCGGCACGGTGAAGCGGCGCCACCAGCGGCAGGCCGACCCCAGCCCGCCCCGCCGGATCGCCCTGGAGACGGAGGTGGGCCACGGCTGCCACCGCGTCATCGCCACCTGCCGTGACGAGGTCGCCGAACTGGGCCGGATGGGCATACCGGCGGCCAAGGTCGGCATCGTGCCCTGCGGAGTCGACACCGACCTGTTCACACCGCGCGGCCCGGCCGCCGAACGCGGCCCCCTGCCCCATCAACTGCTCCAGCTCGGACGGCTCGTCCCGCGCAAGGGCGCGGCCGTCTCCATCGCCGCGCTCGCCCTGCTGCCCGACACCGAACTGGTGGTGGCGGGCGGGCCGCCCGCCGACCGGCTCGACCGGGACCCCGAGGTGCGCAGGCTGCGCGCCCTCGCCCGCGAGGCGGGCGTCGCCGACCGGGTCCGCTTCACCGGCGGTGTGCCGAGCACCGACGTGCCGCCGCTGCTGCGCGCCGCCGACGTGGTGCTGTGCCCCGCCGACTACGAGCCGTTCGGCATCGTCCCGCTGGAGGCCATGGCCTGCGGCAGGCCGGTCGTCGCCAGCGCGGTCGGCGGCCAGCTCGACACCGTCGCCGACCCCGCCACCGGGCGCCTGGTGCCGCCCGGCGACCCCGGGGCGCTCGCCCGTGCCGTCGCCGAACTCCTCGCCGACCCGGCGGGCCGCGCGGCGGGCGGCGAGGCGGCCCGCCGCAGGACCCTGCGCCGGTACGGGTGGCCCCGGGTCGCCGCCGCCACCGAGGCCGCCTACTGCGAAGTGCTCGACGCGCGGCCCGTCGTGACCGGCGTGGGCGCGATGTGAGGCACGACCCCCTCCGGCCGCCGGGAGCGGCGGCCCGGAAGACCAGCGGTTCGGCACACCAGCGGTCCGGAGCAGCAGCGGACCATCCGAAGGAGGTGCGGGCCCGCCGCCGTCCCCCGTGGACACGGCACGCCCGAACAGCATGAGCGAATTCTCCGCACTCGACGCCGCACATCTGCACTGCCGCTCCCTGGAGCGGGCCATCGTCCGGCTGCGCCGCGACGGCCTCGGCCGCATCGCGGAGTGGGGCGGCCTGCTGGCCGCCGCCCTGCCCGCCGGGGGCCGCCTGCTCGCCGCGGGCAACGGCGGGAGCGCCGCCCAGGCGCAGCATCTGACCGCCGAACTGGTCGGCCGCTACCAGCGGGAGAGGACCGCGTACTCGGCGATCTCGCTGCACGCCGAGACCTCAAGCATGACCGCCATCGGCAACGACTACGGGTTCGAGCACGTGTACGCGCGCCAGGTCGCCGCCCACGGCAGACCCGGGGACATCCTGCTGCTGCTCTCCACATCGGGCCGCAGCGCCAACCTCATCACCGCGGCCGTCGCGGGCCGGGCCGCCGGGCTGCGCGTGTGGGCGCTCACCGGGCCCGGACCCAATCCGCTCGTCGATGCCGCGCACGACCATCTGAGCGTCGCGGGCGACACCACGGCGACCGTGCAGGAGGCCCACCTCGTCGCCGTCCACCTGCTCTGCGAGGCCTTCGACGCGGCGCTCGCCGAACCCGCCGAGGCCCTGGCGCGCGGTGCCGCGCCCGCCGTGTTCCCCGTCGAAGGGAGGGTGTCATGAGGAGGAGGACCGGCCCCAGGCCGCTCGTCGTCGTCGGCGACGTCCTGCTCGACGAGGACATCGAGGGCGTCGCCACCCGGCTCTCACCGGACGCCTGCGCCCCCGTCGTCGACGTCACCGTCGACCGGCGCCACCCCGGCGGGGCCGGTCTCGCCGCCGCCCTCGCCGCGCGCGGCGGCCGAGAGGTGACCCTGGTGACCGCGCTCGGCGACGACCCCGCGAGCGAGGCCGTGCGCCGCGAACTCCGGGGCCGGGTGCGGCTAGTGGAGCTGCCGCTGGACGGCACCCTGCCCGTCAAGACCCGCGTCATCGCCTCCGGGCGGCCCCTGGTGCGCTTCGACCGGGGCGGCGGCACCCCGGGCGAGCCCGACGCCGCGGTGCGCGACGCGCTGGCCGGGGCGCACGCGGTCCTCGTCGCCGACTACGGACGGCACACCGCGAGCGCGGTACGGGACCAACTGGCCGCCGTCACCCCCCGTACGCCCCTCGTCTGGGACCCGCATCCGCGGGGCGACGATCCCGTGCCCGGAGCGCGGCTCGTCACCCCCAACGCGGCGGAGACCCGGGCCCTGTGCGGCGGCGCCGACGAGACGCTGCGGGCCTACGCGCGCCGGGGCACGGAGCTCGCCGACCGCTGGCGGGTCTCCGGTGTCGCCGTGACCCTGGGCGACCGGGGCGTGCTGCTCGCCCGTCCCGGTACGGGTACGCCGATGCTCGTCCCCGCGCCCTACCGCGCCACCGGCGACCCGTGCGGCGCCGGGGACTGCTTCGCCGCGACCACGGCGGCGGCGCTGGCCGACGGCGCGCTGCCGGAGGAGGCGCTCCAGCGGGCCGTCGCCGAGGCCGCCGCCTTCGTGTCGGCGGGCGGCGCGACCAACCCGGGCCTGTGGCGGACGACGCCCGCGGCACCTGTGGAGGAGACCGAGGGCACCGACGCCTTCACCCTCGCCGAGCGGGTACGGGCGCGGGGCGGCACGGTCGTGGCGACCGGCGGCTGCTTCGACCTGCTGCACGCCGGGCACGTCGGCCTCCTGGAGAGCGCCCGCCGCATCGGCGACTGCCTGATCGTCTGCCTCAACTCCGACGCGTCCCTGACCCGGCGCAAGGGTCCCGGCCGTCCCCTCAACCGCGAGGCCGACCGGGTCCGCGTCCTGGAGGCGCTGGGCAGCGTCGACGCGGTGGCGGTCTTCGACGAGGACACCCCGCAGGGTCTCCTCGCGAAGCTGCGGCCCGACGTATGGGTCAAGGGCGGCGACTACTCCGTGCAGGATCTGCCCGAGGCGGAGGCCCTTCGGGAGTGGGGCGGGCAGGCGGTGGTACTGCCGTACCTGGACGGCCGCTCCACTACCCTGCTGGCTCGCAGGGCTGCTGCCTCTGCTTCTGCCTCGCTCGGTGCTCCGGGGGGCTCCGGGTGAGCCCGGGTGGTTCCTGTC
>NZ_JASKYR010000609.1:0-4922 GCF_041028215.1 Streptomyces flavofungini | reverse complement strand
GGCGGGTTCGGGGTGCTCGGCGCGGTCCGCTACACCGCGCCCGACGAGCTGGCCAGAGACCTCGACTGGATGGAGCGGCACACCGGAGGACGCCCGTACGGACTCGATGTCGTCATGCCCGCCAAGAAGGTCGAGGGCGTGAGCGAGGCCGACGTGGAGGCCATGATCCCCGAAGGGCACCGGCAGTTCGTCAGGGACACCCTCGCCAAGCACGGCGTGCCCGAACTCGCCGCGGGCGAGGCGTCGGGCTGGCGCATCACGGGCTGGATGGAGCAGGTCGCCCGCAGCCAGCTCGACGTCGCCTTCGACTACCCGATCAAGCTCCTCGCCAACGCGCTCGGCTCACCCCCGCCCGACGTCATCCGGCGCGCCCACGACCAGGACGTCCTCGTCGCCGCCCTCGCGGGCAGCGCCCGTCACGCCCGCAAGCACGCGGCGGCGGGCATCGACATCGTGGTCGCCCAGGGGTACGAGGCGGGCGGCCACACCGGCGAGATCGCCTCCATGGTGCTCACCCCGGAGGCCGTCGAGGCGGTCGCCCCGCTGCCCGTCCTCGCCGCCGGGGGCATCGGCAGCGGAGAACAGATCGCCGCCGCGCTCGCACTGGGCGCGCAGGGCGTCTGGCTCGGCTCCCTCTGGCTCACCACCACCGAGGCCGATCTACACTCGCCCGCCCTCACCCGCAAGCTCCTCGCCGCCGGTTCCGGCGACACCGTCCGCTCCCGCGCCCTGACCGGCAAGCCCGCCCGCCAGCTGCGCACGGAGTGGACCGACGCGTGGGACGACCCGCAGGGCCCGGGCACCCTGCCGATGCCGCTCCAGGGCCTGCTCGTGGCCGAGGCCGTCTCGCGCATCCAGAAGTACGAGGTGGGGGAGCTGCTCGGCACGCCCGTGGGGCAGATCGTCGGCCGGATGAACAGCGAACGGGCCGTCAGGGACGTCTTCGACGACCTGACACGCGGCTTCGAGCGAGCCGTGGACCGCGTCAACCGCATCGCGGGAAGGGGAAGTCACACGTGAGCACAGCCGCAAGCAACTCCTCCGGCACCTCAGGAACACCCCCCAACGGATTCTGGGCGCAGGCGAAGGCCGACCCGGGCCGCACCGTACTCATCGCCCCCGGCGGCGAGGAGTGGACGGCGGGCCGTCTGCACGCCGCCGTCAACCAGCTGGTGCACGGCCTGCGCGCGGCGGGCCTTCGGCGCGGCGACGCCTTCGCCGTCGTCCTGCCCAACGGCGTCGAGCTGCTCACCGCCTACCTCGCCGCCTCCCAGGCGGGGTTCTACCTCGTCCCCGTCAACCACCACCTGGTCGGCCCGGAGATCGCCTGGATCGTCTCCGACTCCGGCGCCAAGGTGCTCATCGCCCACGAGCGGTTCGCCCACGCGGCCGTCGCGGCGGCCGACGAGGCGGCGCTCCCCGCGACACACCGCCACGCCGTCGGCGACATCACCGGCTTCCGCCCCTACGACCAACTCCTGGACAGCCAGCCCGAGTCGGAGCCGGAGGACCGCACTCTCGGCTGGGTCATGAACTACACGTCCGGCACCACAGGACGCCCCCGGGGCATCCGCCGGCCGCTGCCCGGCAGACTCCCAGAGGAGTCCTACCTCGGCGGCTTCCTCGGCATCTTCGGCATCAAGCCCTTCGACGACAACGTCCACCTGGTCTGCTCACCGCTCTACCACACCGCCGTGCTCCAGTTCGCGGGCGCCGCCCTGCACATCGGCCACCCGCTGGTGCTCATGGACCGGTGGACGCCCGAGGAGATGCTCCGCCTCATCGAGACCCACCGCTGCACCCACACCCACATGGTGCCCACCCAGTTCCACCGCCTGCTCGCCCTGCCGGACGCGACGAAGGCCTCGTACGACGTGTCCTCGATGCGGCACGCCATCCACGGCGCCGCGCCCTGCCCCGACCATGTGAAGCGGGCGATGATCGAGTGGTGGGGCGAGTGCGTCGAGGAGTACTACGCCGCCAGCGAGGGCGGCGGCGCCTTCGCCACCGCCCAGGACTGGCTGAAGAAGCCGGGGACCGTCGGCAAGGCCTGGCCCATCAGCGAACTGGCCGTCTTCGACGACGACGGCAACCGCCTCCCGCCGGGCGAACTCGGCACCGTCTACATGAAGATGTCCACCGGCGGATTCTCGTACCACAAGGACGAGACGAAGACGCGGAAGAACCGCATCGGCGACTTCTTCACCGTCGGCGACCTCGGCCTGCTCGACGAGGACGGCTATCTCTTCCTGCGCGACCGCAAGATCGACATGATCATCTCGGGCGGTGTGAACATCTACCCCGCCGAGATCGAGTCGGCACTGCTCACCCACCCCGCCGTCGCGGACGCCGCCGCCTTCGGCATCCCGCACGACGACTGGGGCGAGGAGGTCAAGGCCGTCGTCGAGGTCGCCGAGGGCAGTGAGGCGGGCGACGCGCTCGCCGCCGAGATACTCGCCCACTGCGAGCAGCGGCTCGCCGGCTACAAGCGGCCCAAGACCATCGACTTCATCGGGACCATGCCTCGTGACCCCAACGGCAAGCTCTACAAGCGGCGGCTGCGCGAGCCGTACTGGGAAGGCCACGAGCGCGCACTGTGAGACGGCGCGGGTGCCGGGCCCCGCCTCGAAGGACCCGGCACCCGGCCCCCGGTCGCGCTCAGCGGCGCTCGCGCACCCGCACCACCGTCAGCGCGGGATCGCCGTGGATGTCCTTCTCGCAGAAGCGCGAGGTCACCCACCGCTCCTTCGCGTACAGCCGCGTCTGATCGCTGAAGTGCCGCGAACCGGGGTCGGAGGACTGCGAGTAGGTCAGGAGCGTACGGGCCCTGGGGCAGCGTCCGTCGTCCCAGCCGACCGCCTGGATGTGGCTCGAACCGTGCACGACCTCGGTGTAGCCGCCGTTCCTCGCGTCCCAGACCGGCTCGACCTTGTTCCAGACGCCGAGCGACTCCGTGCCGCCGTGCACCGGGATGCGGTGCTTGCCGCGCACGACGTACTGGTGCTCGCCCAGCGGCGCGTCCAGGGCGATGCCCGACGCGGTCAGCTCGCTCACCGCGTCCGCGAGCGCGGTGGTGAAGCCCGGCGCCGAGGTGTTGAGCGTGTGCGGAGTGCGCACCGGGTCGGCCGCCGAGAACGGCACCTTCCAGAGCTGGGCGCCCGGCACGGACGCCGTCAGCTTGCGCCAGAAGCGGTCGAAGAGCAGGGCGCCCCGGCTGCCGGTGTGCATCCGGTGGTCCCAGCGCGCGAGCACCCGGCAGGCCTCGCCCACCTGAACGCTGCTGCCGTCGCTGCCGGTCGCGGTGCCGTTCGGCAGCGCCGCACAGGCCTTCGCCGTGTCACCCGCGGCCAGATCGCCCGCGGGAACCCGGTTGGCGAACTGCTGTTTCTGGAGGTCCCCCACCGTCAGACCGCCCTGGTCCGCCATCGCCGCCACGTCCTCGACGCCGCCCCGGGTGCGCAGCGAACGCTGGGTGCCGATCGTGCCGAAGATCCGCTCGTAGCCGGTGACCGGCGTGTCGGCGTTGGTCAGCCAGGCGCTGTCGTTGGAGTTCACCGCGTACGGGGCGTCCTTGAGGGCCGGTGCCTTGGCGGGTCCGAAAATACCGGGCTGCACGGCGTCCTTGTCGGAGCCGAGCGCGCAGTCACCGCGTGCGCCGTCGAGCACGGCGACACCGGACGCCGGGTAGGTCACCTTGCCCAGCGCGGTGGAGCAGCGCCGCGCCAGGTCGTCGGTGATCCGGGGGAGCACCTGCGACTGACTGAGCAGCGAGTGCCCCCGGCGGTCGGCGGCGACCGTGTTCACCCACGGCAGCCCCTGTGTCTCGCGCAGGGACTTCAGGATGCCCGCCGTGGAGCGCGCCCTGGCGAAGCCCAGGCCGGTGTCGGTGCCGCGCAGGTTCACGGCGTTCGGGTCGTTCAGCGCGTAGGCCGTGGCCGGGGTCCAGGGCAGCGGGAGCTGGGCGCCGAGTCCGCTGATCACCGGGCCGTAGCGGGTCCACCACTGGGTGCGGGTGACCGGGGCACCGTCCTTGACGGCGACCGTGACCGTCCGCTTCCGCATCCTGTGCCGCTCGCCGTCCACCAGATAGACGGTCGGGTCGGCCGGGTCCAGGGTGAGCTGGTGGACGTTGAAGGGAACACCGGTGGCGACGGTGTGGCTCCATGCCACGTCGGCGTTGAACCCGATGTTGATGTGAGCGGTGCCGAGCAGCGAACCGCCGGAGACGTTCAGCTTTCCGGGGATCGTCTGCTGCGACTGCCAGAAGCGGCGTCCGCCCTGCCAGGGATAGTGCGGGTTGCCGAGCAGCAGGCCCTTGCCGTTCGCGGTGGTGCGCCCGCTGAAGGCGACGGCGTTGGAGCCCATGTCGGCGTCCCGCTGGTCGAGGAGCTTTCGGGCGGCCTCGGCGGTACGGCGCGGATCGGGCGCCCGCTCGGGCGCGCCGGGGCCCGGCGGCGTGGCGGCCGTGATGCCGTCCACCGCGCGTCCCTGGCCGCCGAGCACCTGCACTGCGAAGCCGTGCCGCGCCACGTCGAGGGCGGTGATCGGCCGGACCCAGGCGGCCTTCGCGCAGGCCGGATCGGTGACGCGGTGCTGCTTCAGCCAGGCGTTGTAGCCCGCCGCGAAGCCGCGCATCAGCTCCTTGGCGTCCCGGCTCGCCCCGGCGGGCGCGGGCCGCTCAAGCAGCTTCTCGACCGTGCCGCTCTCCCGTACCCCACGGAAGTACAGATCGCTGGCGAGGTTCGTGGACGCCGACGACAGCGCGGAACCGGGCGCGGCCCCCGCCCCGAAGTACCGCGAGCGCTCGCCGCGCACGGTCACATAGCCGTCGGCGAGCGTGCACACCTGATCGGCGGCCTGCGCCCAGCCGGTGCCGAAGCCGAGACCGGCGTAGCCGTCGGCGACTATGTGCGGTATGCCGT
>NZ_JASKYR010000608.1:0-5357 GCF_041028215.1 Streptomyces flavofungini | reverse complement strand
TCGTGGCTCTCCTCCTGGCCGCCGCCGCTCTTCCGGCCGCCGTCGCCGCCCCCGCGACGGCCGGTCCCGGCGAGCCGCCCTGCCGCGCGGGCACCGCGCCCTACCAGCGCGAACTGGAGCGGGAGCTGGGCCGTCCGGTCGACGGGCGGCAGTCCGTCGCCGACTGCGAGGCCATCCGCGCGCTCCAGAAGCGCCTCGGCATCAGCCCGGCGGACGGCCGCGCCTCGCTGCGCACCTACCGCTACGCCGTCGCCGACCGCGTCCGCCGCGACCCGGCCGAGCGCCGCGCCTGCCCCGTGCGGCCGTACCGCGTGACGTGTGTGGACCTGGCGCGGCAGGTGCTGTGGGCGCAGAGCGGGAACCGGCTGGTCTTCGGCCCGGTGCCGGTCCGCAGCGGCCGTGACGGCCTGGAGACCCGGCGCGGCTGGCAGCGGATCTACTGGAAGCACCTCGACCACTACTCCACGATCTACCGGGTGCGGATGCCGTACGCGCAGTTCTTCAACGGCGGCCAGGCCCTGCACGGCACCCACGACGACCTGTTCTCCTCGGGCTCGGGGGGCTGTGTGAACCTCGCCATCGACGACGCCCGGCGCCTCTACGACCTGCTGCTCACGGGCGATCTCCTCTACCTCTGGGGAACGAAGCCGGGCACCGGCGCCTGAGAGCCGGTGCCAGGAGCCACCGAGGGCCGGTGCCCGGGTCCGCTCCCGTCATCCCGTCACTTCTTCTTCTTGCCGCCGCCGCGCGCGTTGGTGAGCGTCACCGTGACGCCCTTGTCCGCGTTGCCCGCCGTGACCGCGTGCGGTCCGCTCACCGGGTTCTTGGGCAGCACATAGCCGTCGGGCACATCGGTCTCGCGCAGGTAGTACGCGCCGAGGTCGAGGTCCTTGTACACACAGCGGCCCGCGCCGTCCGTGGCGCAGCCGCTGTCCACGAGGGTGTCCCGGCTGCCGGTGGTCTGGAGACCGTCCCGTCCGTTGGTCTCGCGCCACAGCTCGAAGACGGCTCCGGCCAGCGGCCTGCCCGTCTTCGCGTCCCTCTTGACGACGGTCACGCCGCCCTTGACGTCGTCGGGCTTCTCCTTGCTGTTGGCGGCCGTGAGCGACACGCCCTGCGCGGCGTTGCCCTCGGTGAGCCGCAGCGGTCCGAAGACGGCGGGGTCGGGGAGGGCGTAGCCGTCGGGGGCCTTGGTCTCGCGCCAGTAGTACGTGCCGAGGGGCACCGTCCGCGCACACGTCCCCCGCACCCCGGTGCGGCAGGAGTCGCCGGTCTCCGTGTCCGGGTCGGCGCCGGAGGTCTGGAGACCGGCCCGGCCGTTGGTCTCGCGCCACAGCTCGAAGACGGCGCCCGCGAGCGGTGCGCCGCCGTCCTCGTCGGTCTTGACGACGGCGACCCGGCCGGTGACGGCGGGCGTGTCCGCGCAGTCGGGCAGGTCACCGTCGAAGGGGTAGTTGTGGAACTCCTGCCCGCCGCCGCCGGACGCCGCGCTGGTGTGCGTGAGGGAGCCGGTGGTGAAGAAGCGGCCGTTCATGCCCGGCACGCTGACCGTCGTGCGCGAGGCCTGGTTGCCGATGAGCACGCTGCCCTGGAACATCCCGGTGCCCTTGAACTCCACGGACGTGGCGTCCGGGACGTTCCACAGCAGCCGCCCCCGCAGCTTGTTGAACGCGCTGCTGTCGTCGATGGTTCCGCTGTAGGTGTTCACCGTACGGTCGGTGCCGAGCACGTTGACCAGGACCGTGGCGCCGTCCGGGATGCCCTCGAAGCGGATGCCCTCCTGGCCGCCGCTGCCGCTCATCATGTCGAAGTCGACGTTGAAGACCTGGAGCCGCGAGGTGTTGTCCCCGGTGAACAGCGTCTCGCCGCCCGCGTGCACGGCCCGGCCGGTGGGCGTGCGGGTGCCGCCGTCCGGGTGGGCGTAGCACTGGCTCGCCTCGGTCAGCTCGTCCCGCAGCGGCTCGTACGGCCCGGCGGCGCCGGCGTCCTCGCGCACGGTCGCGCGGATGGTGCCCGAGGCGTCACCCGCGTGCCGTACGACCCCGCCCTCGGCGAGGAGCCGCTGGCCGGTGGCGACCCTGACGTCCCCGCCGGTGGTGAGCCAGTCCGCGCCGACCGGGGGCGCCACCCGGGAGCCGACACCGGCCTCGCCGACGTTGTAGACGGCGGACCCGCCCGCCGCCTTGTCCTGGTCGAAGTCGCCGAGGACGACGACGCGCCCCTCGGCCTCGGCGGCCCGCCCCCGGACGAGGAAGTCGCCGCCCACGTACAGGTTGACGGCGTTGTCGCGGTAGCGGATCTGCCCGTTGTTGACGGGCGGATAGCCGTCGGGCGGGCAGGTGCCGGGGACGCAGGGGCCGAGCCCGCCGGGCAGCGGCCTGGCGGCGGCTGCGGCCGTGGCGGGCGCCGCGTGCGCACCCGCCGGTGCGGAGTGCGCGCTCACGGGCACGGCGGTCAGGCCGCTCCCCGCGATGACGCCTGCCCCGGCGCCGACGAGAGCCAGACATCTCGTCGCGGACCGGAGAGTGAGGGGGCGAGGGGTGTGCACATCAGCTCCTCTGAAGATCGACGGACGTGCAGGAGGCTTGCACGCGTGCGCTACCCGGCCGGTCAACCGATCCGCGCGTACACCACAAGAGCACCGCAAAGGAGGAGCCCCGCGAGGATGGCGGGGCCCCGGACGCTGGGCGAGGATGGCTCCTTTCCAGTGGGGCGTCCGGGAGCGGAGGCAGCGCGATGGGATCACACGCGGCGGCGACGGGACGGCGCGGGCGCAGGCCCCTGGTGGTCGGCGCGGTCGGCGCGGCCCTCATCGGGGCGCTCCTGTGCGTCCCGAGCGCGGGCGGCGCGCCCGTCTCCGCCGATGCCTGCCGCACCGGGGGGACCGCGATGCCGCGCGGCGACTGCGGCCCGTTCTGGCAGGTCCTCGCGGAGGACTTCAACGGCGACCGGGTGCCGCTCGGCGCGTTCAGCGACTGCGACCACCACGCCGACACCTCCGCCGCGTACTGCGCTGGGCTCGAAGGCGCCTACCGCGACAACTGGTGGGCCTACCCCGCGGGGTGGCCCGACACGGCGCACGACCGCGACCGCGACGTCGTCGGCGTCTACCACCCCGAGGACACCGTGAGCGTGGGACCCGCTCAGGACGGCGACGGCCGCATGCGCATCCGGATGTGGCGGCCCGCCGACGGAGGACCCGTCCATTCCTCGGCGGTGGTACCACGTGCCGTCATGCAGATGAAGTACGGCAAGTACAGCGCCCGCATCAAAGTGACCAGGCAGGCCCCCGGGTACAAGTCGGCCTGGCTGCACTACGGCGGCGGCTGCGAGATGGACCATCCGGAGGGCGAGTGGACCGGTTCCCTCTCCGCCTTCCACCACCCGTGCGGAGGGGGCGAGCAGGGCTCGTTCGAGGGCGCGGACGACTGGACCGAGTGGCACACCGTGTCGACCGAGTGGACGCCGGGACACGTCAGGTTCTTCGTGGACGGACGGCAGACGGGACACGACACCAGGGGCGTGCCGGACAAGCCGCTCTCCTGGGTCCTGCAGAACGAGAGCGCGCTAGAAGGTCCGGGAGCGGCGCCCGGCAGCAGCGCGCAACTGGAGGTCACCTGGGTGACGGCGTACGCGTACGGGTGGAGGTGAGCCCTCCGCACCCGGAGGTGAAATTCCGTACAACCCTTGCGCACCATGCGGTGTCGAACAGGGCGCCGGACAAGGAACGGGCCCTTTCCGGACACCCCCGCGCCTGCCCGGCCACCTTCCTTCCATGGAGCCGCTCGTGCGCAAGAACCGTTCGGCCGCCCTCGCCGCGGCATCGTTCCTTCTGCTGACCGGGGCCGGTATCGCCGCCGCCCCCGCCGCCTTCGCCGGCACCCCTGGGGGTACGCACGCCGACGACCGCAACAGCGACTTCAACGGCGACGGATACGAGGACGTGCTGGTCGGCGCCCCGGGCGCCACGGTGAGCGGTGCCAAGGGAGCGGGCCTCGTCACGGTCCAGTACGGCTCCACCAGAGGCATCGGCACCAGCAACGCGGCCCGCTTCAGCCAGTCGACGGCCGGTGTCGCGGGCGCCGCCGAGGCGGGCGACGCCTTCGGCAAGGCCGTCGCCACGGGCGACCTCGACGGCGACGGCTACGACGACGCGGTCATCGGCATCCCGGGCGAGGACCTCGGCGACACGGCCGACGCGGGCGGCGTCGCGATCCTGTGGGGCTCGAAGGCGGGCCTCAAGGGCTCGGCGAGCGACTGGCTCGAAACGCAGGAGCCGACCAGGAACGAGCGGTTCGGCTCCGGCCTGGCCGCCGCCCACTTCACCGGCGAGACGCCGGGCGACCTGCTCGCCGTCATGGACGCCCAGGACGTGGAGCTCTTCGCCTACGACGCCGCGCCGCAGGCCCGCGGCGAGGTGCCGCTGCGCCGCCAGGCCACCGAGCGGCTCGCCAAGGCGGCCGAGGACCGGCGGATCGCGCCCAAGTCCCTCACCACCGGTGACTACGACGACAACGGCTACGCGGACCTCGTCGTCTCCGGGGTGACCATCGGCGACGAGGAGCCGGGGCACGGCTGGTCGGTGCAGTTCGCGGGCGGCGCCGACGGCCTGGCGTACCGGAACGAGCTGCGCGGCGGCCCCGCAGCGGCCTCGGGCGACATCAACCACGACGGCTACGACGACCTCGTGACCGGCGAGCCCGCCTCGCCGGACGACGGGGGCGAGACGCTGACCGGCGGCCTGGTCGGCGTGCGCTACGGCACCGAGGACGGACTGGTCGACGAGGCCAAGTGGTGGACGCAGGACGCGCCCGGCGTGCCGGGCGTCGCCGAGCGCGGGGACGGCTGGGGCGCCGACCTCTCCGTCGCGGACACCAACGGCGACGGGTACGCGGACGTGGCCATCGGCGCGCCCGGCGAGGACATCGGCACGGTCGCCGACGCGGGCGCGGTGTGGGTGCTGCGGGGCTCGGCGAACGGGATGACGGCGACCGGCGCCAAGTCCTTCGACCAGGACACGGCGGACATCCCCGGGGTGCCGGAGAAGGGTGACAAGTGGGGCGCGCAGGTGCGGCTCACGGACCCCAACCGCGACGGTAGGTCCGGCCTGCTCGCCGCGGCACCCGGCGAGAACACCGGGGACGGCTTCGTCTGGACCCTGTCGGCGAACTCGGGCGGCGTGACCGCGTCGGGCGCCTGGTCCTTCGGCGCGGCGACGCTCGGGGCACCGGCCACGAAGGCGGCGTTCGGCGCGGCGATCGACGAGTGAGCCGGGGACGCGGTCGTGAGCGGGCGCACCGCCTCGGGCGCCCCGTCCCACGACCGCGTCCGCGCGTTCGGAGCCTGTGTTCTCAGCC
>NZ_JASKYR010000607.1:0-5574 GCF_041028215.1 Streptomyces flavofungini | reverse complement strand
TCGAAGAACTGGGCCATGACCGGCTTGTCGAGGGCGAACTCCTTGCGCATCGCGGCGAGCTGCTCGGCGGAGACCCGCTTGCCGCCCGTCATCTGCTTGACCGGGTCGCCGGGGATCAGCCGGAACAGGAAGAAGCTGGTGACGAGCACGGCCGACGGCACCCCGCMTMGAGGAGGTASGCASWGGKSCCCGGGGCCCTGGTGGCCCTCGGTGTCGAGCAGTGCGGGATTGCTGTCAGCGGTCATGCGTTACTCGCGGTCCTCTGCGGTAGAACGGCGGCGCAGGGCGAACAGGACTCCGCCGCCCACGAGCACCACCGCGGCAGCGGCGATACCGATGATGACACCGGTCGAGCTGCCGTCCTTGGAGGAACTCTTCCCATCCGCGGGCACGGCCGACCACCAGCTCCAATATCCGTCCTGGCCGTAGATGTTGCCCGCGGCCGTCGGCATGGTGGTGATGGACTTGATCTGGTCGGTGCGGTAGGCCTCCACGGCGTTGGGGTACGCGAGGACGTTCATGTACCCGGAGTCGTACAGCCACGACTGCATCTGCTTGACGATGTCGGCGCGCTTGCCCTGGTCGTACTCGGCGAGCTGCTTGTCGTACAGTCCGTCGAACTTCTTGTCGCAGATGAAGTTGTCCGTGGCGGCGCTCTCCTTGGCCTTCACCGGCAGCGCGGCGCAGGTGTGGATGCCGAGGACGAAGTCGGGGTCGGGGTTGACGGACCACCCGTCGAAGGCGAGGTCGTACTCGCCCGCGTACCAGGGCACGGACACGTCGTCGAGGCACTCGACCTTGAGCCCGATCCCGAGCTCCCCCCACCACTCCTTCAGATACTTCCCCACGGCCTTGTCGTTGGGGTCGGTGGCGTGGCAGAGGATGCGCAGATTCAGCGGCTCGCCGTCCTTGCCGACGCGCTCGCCGTCGCCGTTCTTCTTGTAGCCCGCCTCGTCGAGGAGTCGCGCGGCCTTCTTCGGGTCGTACGTGACCTGCTGGTCGCCGCCCGGCTGCCAGGCGTACTCGGTGAAGCGCGGCGGGATGTACCCGGCGCCCTCGACGGCGTGCCCCTGGAACACCTTGTCGACGATGGCCTCGCGGTCCACGGACAGGAAGAGCGCCTGGCGCACCCTCTTGTCCAGGAGGGCCGGGTTCCCGTCACCGAACTTCTTGCCGTCGCGGGTCTTGGCCCCGGGGTTGGTGGCGAGGGCGAAGAAGCGCCGTCCGGGCCCTTCGTTCACCTTGATGTTCTTCTCGTTCTTCAGCGAGTCGGCCTGAGCGGGCGTCAGCGCGGGCTGCCCGGCCACGAACGACACCTCGCCCTTGCGCAGGGCGGAGACGGCCGCGTCCTGGTCCTTGTACGTCTTGAAGACGAGCTCGTCGAACTTGGGGGAGCCGCGCCAGAAGTCTTTGTTGGCCTTGAGCCTGACGTACTGGTCGACCTTGTAGTCCGTCAGGATGAACGGACCGTTCCCGACGACAGGGAAGTCCTTGTCGTTGTTGAACTTCGAGATGTCGTCGACCTTCTCCCACACGTGCTTGGGGACGATCGGCACATCCAGCGCGGCCATCGTGGCCTGCGGCTTCTTCAGCTCGATGACCAGCTTGGTGGGGCTCGGCGCCGTCACCTTCCGGAAGTTGGTGACGAAGTTGGAGTTCGCGGTGGCGGTGCCCTCCTTGGACATCACCTTGTTGAACGTCCACGCCGCGTCCTCGGCGGTGGCGGGCTTGCCGTCCGACCACTTGGAGTCGGACCGGATGGTGTAGGTCCAGGTCAGCTTGTCGGCTGAGGGTTTCCAGTCCGTTGCGAAGCCATCGATCGCACGGTTGTTCTTCGGGTCGTAGTTCGTCAGGTACTCATACGTCAGGCGGTGGATGCTGGTGCTGAGCAGCCGCTGGGCCAGGAACGGGCTGAGCGAGTCGACGCTCTGCGCCACGGCGACGGTGAGGACCTTCTTCCCGTCGTCCGCCTTGGCCTCGGCCTGCTGCGGGACGGGATTGAGCGGTGTGGCGAGACCGGCCGTAAGGGTGAACGCGGCGGCACCTCCGGCGAACACGAGCCTCAGGCGGCCGCGGGGGCGGGTGCCCCCCCCCCCCCCCCCCCCCCCCCCCCCCCCCCCCCCCCCGTCAGGGGCAGCGCGTCCAGGGTCACGAAGACCGCGGGGACCAGGTACTCGGCGAGCTCCCGCTGGGCGTACGCGCGGAGTCCGGCCGCCGTCAGGGGCCGGGCGCGGTCGCCCCCCCCCCCCCCCCCCCCCCCCCCCCCCCCCCCCCCCCCCCCCCCCCCCCCCCCCCCGGTGAGGACGGCCTCGACCTCGCCGGGCTCGACGCGGAAGCCGCGGATCTTGACCTGGGCGTCGGCACGGCCGAGGTACTCGAAGACGCCGTCGGGGCGGCGGCGGGCGAGGTCACCGGTGCGGTAGAGGCGCCCGCCCGCGGTGCCGTCGGGGGCGGCCACGAAGCGTTCGGCGGTCAGGGCGGCGTCGCAGTAGCCACGGGCGACGCCCGCGCCCGCCGCGTACAACTCGCCCCGCTCGCCGTCCGCGACCGGCCGCAGCCGCTCGTCGAGGAGGTGGAGGTGCTTGCCGCGCAGGGGGCGCCCGACCGGCACGGGGCGTCCTTCGCGCACGTCCTCGGGGGTGATGCGGTGGACGGTGAGGAAGACCATGCACTCGACGGGGCCGTAGCCGTTGCTCAGCAGCAGGTCCGGGTAGCGCTCCAGGGCGCGCGCCACGTGCGGGGGCGACAGCGCCTCGCCGCCCACGATCAGTTCGCGCAGCCCGGCGAGCGCGCTCGGGTACTCGTCGACGACGACGTTGAAGAGCGAGCCCGACAGGTACATCGACGTGACGCCGTGCGCCGCGACGAGCCGCGCGATCACCACGGGGTCGGGGCGCCGCCCCGGATGCAGTACGCAGGTGCCGCCGCCGAGCAGCGGCCCCCACAGCTCCATCGCGAACGCGTCCCACGACACGGGCGCGCACTGGAGCCAGACCGCACCGGGCCCGAAGGAGGCGAAGCCCTGCCCGGTCAGTGTGGCCGTCACGGCCCGGTGCGGGGCGACGATGCCCTTGGGCCGCCCGGTGGAGCCCGAGGTGAACATCACGCAGGCGACGTCGTCACCGCTGACGGGGACGGCGGCGCGCGGCAACGGGCGCGCGTCGGCGGCCTCTTCGACGGGGATGAGGGCGGGGGCCRCGGCGGCGGGGGCCTCTCCGTCCCACATCCTCGGCGGCGCGTCCCCTCGCGCCAGCACCGTCCGCACGCCCGCGTCCGCCGCCATGCCGCGCAGGCGGGGCTCCGGAAAGCCGGGGTCGAGCAGCACATAGCCCGCGCCCGCCTTGAGGACGCCAAGGACCGCCACCGCCAGTTCGGCGGAGCGCTCCAGGTAGACGCCCACCGTGTCTCCGCGCGTCACACCGCGCGCCGCGAGGAGGCCCGCCGTCCTGGCCGCCCGCGCGTCGAGTCCGGCGTAGCTCAGCCGTTCGTCCTCGTGGACGAGCGCGGTCGCGCCGGGCGTCCGTGCCGCCTGTTCCTCGAAGAGCTCATGCACGCACCGCGTCGTCATCCTTCTCACCGCCTCCGGCACCCGGCTCCGCGGGGACGTCCTCGATGTCCGGAAGCAGTACGTCGATCTCCCTGATCGAACGGCTCGCCAGACCCCACAGCGCCACCACGAGCCCCGCGACACCCGCGAGGAAGAGCATTCCGGCCATGCCGCTGCCGGGGTCGTCACCGAACAGCGGTCCGATGAGCGCGAAGACTCCGGACCCGTCGGCGGCTTGCGGCTCGAAGACGTGGTCGGCGAGCGGCCCGGACGCCGCCGTGGCGACCGGCACGGAGATCTGCGAGAGGAACATGACCGCGCCGAAGACCCTGCCCTGCCACTCGCGGTCCACCTTGGTCTGCACGATCGCCTGCATCGAGGCGTTGACCTGCGTCATGAGCAGCGAGCCGAGCAGCATCGCCGCGCACCAGCCGGCCACCCCGCCGACCAGGGACATGGCGAGCTGCGCCGTCAGACACATGCCGACGATGCCGAGCATCATGCCCCGGCCCCGGTTCCTGGGCCCGCCCCAGGCGGCCATCAGCAGCCCGCCGACGACACCGCCGACGCCGATCGCGCTGTTCACGGCGGCGAGCGCGCCGTTGCCCGACTTCAGCAGGACCATGGGCTGGATGACGGCGAAGCCGAAGACCATGACGAGGTTGACGGTGCAGAAGTTCACCGTCATGTCGCGCAGGCTCGGGTGCCGGAAGAGATGGCGCAGCCCCTCGACGGCCTCCGCGACGATCTTCGTACGGGGCGCACCGGCGCCTTCGGGAACCTTGTCGCCCTTCATCCGCACGACGCGTACGCCGATGAGCGCGAAGGCGTAACTGGCGAGGTCGATGACGAGGACGGCACCGATGCCGGAGACGGCGACCATGATGCCGCCGAGCGCGGGCCCGCAGATACCGGCGGCGCTCCTCGCCCCGGCCAGCAGCCCGTTGGCGCGGCCGAGTTGGTCCTTGCGCACCAGGAGCGGCACGGCGGCGGTGAGCGCGGGGAGCTGGAAGGCGGCGGAGACGCCGAGGAGGACGGTGGCCGGATAGACCTGCCACGGTTCGAGCCCGCCGCCGAAGAAGTGGACGAGGGTGAGGGTGCCGACGGTGGCGAGTCCGCCCACATCGGCGATCTGGAGGGCCGACCGTTTGCTGATGCGGTCGATTATCGCGCCTGCGAACGGGCTGAACAGTGCCTGGGGAAGCAGGGCGCAGAGGGACAGCGCGGTGACGGCGGTCGCCTGCTCTCCGCTGGACCAGACCTCAATAATGAAAGCGAATCTGAGAACGGCGCTTCCGACCAGTGAGACGGCCTGTCCGGACCAGACGAGCAGCAAGGGACCGGCGTCACTGAAACGTCCAGGACGTCCCTTTTCACCTGCCACCGATTTCGCTTTTTTCTCTTCTCCCGCGCGTTCGGCCACGTCAGGTGCCGGAAATAAGGGTGTGCTGGCGCTCGCCGTTGGCGAGTACCAGAAACTGGCCACCCTCATCTTCGAATGGATTCCCCGCCATTTACCTTAAGCCCCCCGGAAATCTTAAAGAATCCCTTTGTGTCCGCAGGAATCCTTGCGCGGAGGATCTAATTCCATCAAGGCTTTGTGACATTGCTCACAGGGTGGCGAGGGGCGGGAGCGTGCGATTTGACCGAATTAAGTGAGGGTTGAATCCGGCCCTCATGAGTGCTCCGCGTTTAAACGCCCTGCTACCGGGTCGCGTCCTTTGCAATTTGCGCGCCCGCGTCAACCACGCGGTGCGGGCCGCCCCCTACCCGGGGGGCCGCCTCTCCGCATGACCGCGTCACGCCGAGGCACGGCGCTTGACGGCACCCTTCTCCGCCGCGACCGCCTTCTTTTCGGCCACCTTCTTGACCGCACCCGCCTTCTTGCCGGGCGCCGCCTTCTTGCCCGCCTTCGCACCCGCCTTCGCGCCGGGAGCGGCCTTCTTGGCCGGAGTGGACTGCTTGGCTGGAGTGGACTTGTTGGCGGGGGTGGACTTGTTGGCGGGAGTGGACCGCTTGGCCGGGGC